>JAFNFZ010000177.1 GCA_017885485.1 Chloroflexota bacterium | reverse complement strand
TTGAGGTAGTTCTGGTATGCCAGTTCTGCCACCCTCTCTCTGTTGGCCTCTGAGCTGAGTATCTCTCTGGTTCTCTCTCCGAATAGCTTCGCGAACTCACCGCTTGCTTCAGACATCGCCAATTCTGTTCCTCCTGGTCGTGATGACACGCTTTCCTTCACGAAATGTAACACAAATGGGCCGCGTTCACCAATCCGTTCGACTGACAGTCCCCGCAGACAGAATGTCCCGGTGCATGCATCGTGATAGAATAGGACTCTGGTGCGCGAGGTTCAGGCCACTTGTCGGGAGAACGGGCGAAATCTGACGTATTCTATGGCTGGTTTGTCGTTGCCGCCTGCTTTCTGCTGACTCTGACCCTGGGCGAGACATTCTGGTCCTTCGGGGTGTTCTTCAAGCCGCTGGAGGAGGAGTTTGACTGGAGCAAGACCCTCGTCTCTTCCGGTTACACCGCCTTCCTCATTGGTTATGCCATCTCCATAGTCGCCAGCGGCAGGCTCGTGGACAGGATCAGCCCTCGGCCTATCGTCCTGGTGACCGGGCTGATTGCCGGACTGGGTATCGCCCTCTGCAGTCAGGTCCACAGCATCAATCAGCTTCGCTTGTTCCTTTTCATCGCCGGCGTTGGTGCCGGGCCTATCTGGACGGTGGCCAGCTCTACGGTCATGCGCTGGTTCTACGGCAGAGAACGGGCCGGTCGTCTGGCACTGGCCATAACCAGCACCGGAGTCGGCGTTGGGGCGCTGGTCTTCGCACCGCTGATCAACTACTTCATAGATGACTTCGGCTGGCGAGATGCTTTCCTGTATGTGGGGATCATCTTCTCCGCCATCCTTGTTCTTTCATCAGTCATTATCAGGCGCAGCCCTCCCGTGCAGGAAATGGCAATCTCGGGATCTGATACTAATCCGTCACGCCGAAGACCCGCTCCACCGGCGAGCGTAGGCAAGATGATTGCGTCACCCATCTTCCTGGGTATAACCCTGGTGGTCACCGCGGCCATCGTGTCCTTTCAGGCCCTTGCAGTACACCTGTCGCCCTATGCCCAGGAGGCTGGCGTTTCGGCTGCTTCTGCGGCACTGGCCCTGGGCCTGCTCGGTGGATTCTCCATTCCGGGGCGTATCCTCTCCGGCGCTGTCTCGGACGCTATCGGATGGCGAAAGACCCTAGCCCTGGCGGTATTCGGCATGGCCATCTCTATACTCTGGCTGCTGTTTCTGGACGGCGGCTGGATGCTCTACTGTTTTGTGCTCTGCTACGGCGTCTGTCACGGTTTGAGAATCCCGGCCCAGCTTGGCATAGTCAGCGATTTCTTTGGCGTGAGCTCATTGGGGGTGCTCATCGGAATCACTACGGCAGTGGGCCAGATAGCCGGAGCCTTTGCTCCCTACATGACTGGATTCATCGTCGATAGCACCGGTGAGTATTCGCTGGCCTTCATTGTTCTCATGGTGGTGCTGACGGGAGCTGCTGTCGTCTCTGTGGTGATGCGCGAAAGACAGCCTGTCTCTGGGTAGGCGTCCGGCACCATTTGGGCAGGGCTGGCGTATTGTCAATA
Organism: Chloroflexota bacterium; assembly: GCA_017885485.1. Lineage (GTDB taxonomy): Bacteria > Chloroflexota > Dehalococcoidia > UBA2247 > RBG-13-53-26 > RBG-13-53-26. Next base: position 3,452 of record JAFNFZ010000177.1, on the reverse strand, counting down.
TCAGGGACAAGCCATGCCGTAATGCAACACCATTGCATTTGACCTATCGCCATGCTATAGTCCAGATTGTCTTCGACCGAACCAGGAGTTGACCAATGTCTTTTGTCGATTACTCCATTCGGGTTCTGCGCTCCAGGGGTTACAAGGTGACCCGTCCTCGAAGGGAAGTGCTGGACGCTGTTGAGAGGGCGATGGCGCCGGTGTCACCCTACGACATCAGCAGAATAGTACAGCAGCGGGGGAAGCATTTGGATCACGTTACCATCTATCGCGTGCTTGGTCTGCTGTGTTCCCTCAACCTGGTGCACAAGGTCCTATCTCGAGGCGGGTTTGTCAAGTGCGACTTGCTTGATGAACCGGGTTGCCATCGTTTCCTGGTGTGCCGACAGTGCGGAGTGCTTCAAGAGTTCACCGATGAGGCATTGTGCTATCAAGAGAGCCAGATCGCCCGGAGAATGGGGTTCCATTCCGAGTATCACCTGACTGAATCATCAGGTCTGTGTCACCGCTGCCGTTGAGGGCAGTGTCTCCGTGGAGAGGAGAAGTGCATGCTTAAGATGAGGAAGTCGCTGACTGCAGAAGCGTGCCGTGTCGCTGCAGTGACGATGGTGTTGCTCGTGCTTTTCGTTGGCCTTGCCTGCGGCTCACACACAGACTCCGACAAACTCAAGGTGGTGGCCACAATCTTCCCACTGGCGGATTTTGTGAAGAATGTCGGTGGGGACAGGGTGGAGGTTGTTACCCTCATGTCAGCGGGGGACAGTCCGCATACCTGGGAACCTTCTCCTGAGCAGGTGAAGACCATTGCTGATGCCAGGCTCATCGTCATCAACGGTGCAGGGCTGGAGTTCTGGATAGCGAAGGTGGTCGAGGCCGCAGCCAGCCCCGACCTGGTGACAGTAGACACCTCCATTTTCCCCGGCATTGAAGGATCGCTGCTCACTGCCGATGAAGATGGTCATGGTGTTGATGATTCACAACATGGCATCAACCCGCATATCTGGCTGGACCCGGTCCTGGCCCAGAAGCAGGTTGAGGCCATCGCGCAGGCTCTGGTAATGGCGGACCCTGAGAACAAGGATAGGTATCTGGAGAACGCTGCTGCCTATGTCGCTGAACTGAAGGCTCTGGATGACGAGATCAAGGATACGACGGAGTCCTTCTCTATTCGCCAGTTTATTGCCTTTCATCCTGCCTGGACCTACTTCGCCAACAGGTACGGCCTTGTCGAAGCGGCGGTGATCGAGGAGTCGCCGGGGCAGGATTCCTCGGCTCACAAGAAAGAGGTCATCGACCTGGCGCGGGCCCTGAATATCAAGGCCATATTTGCCGAGCCGCAGTTCAATTCTGAGGCGGCTCAGAGCATAGCCGATGAGGTGGGAGCTGAGGTCCTTTTCCTCGACCCCATCGGTGACCCTGAGCTCTCGGAAAGAGATAGTTATATCAAGCTCATGAGGTACAACGTAGATCAGATGAGGCTGGCCATGGAATGATCAGTCGGAGCGCCATCAGCCTGGAAGATATCTGGGTCTATTATGGCGAGACCCCGGCCCTCAAAGCCATCGATCTGGACATAGAAGATGGTGAGTTCCTGGGGCTCATCGGCCCCAACGGCGGCGGCAAAACCACCCTGATCAAAGTCATCCTGGGTCTGTTGAAGCCGGACCGGGGCAGGGTGACGGTATTTGGCTCGCCGCCGGACAGGCTTGGCCGCGCTCGCGGTCTCATCGGGTATGTCCCTCAGAGAAACCAGAGTGACTGGAACTTCCCTGTTTCTGTTCTTGACGTGGTCCTGATGGGGCGGTATGGCCGTATCGGCTTGTTCAGGCGCCCGTCAGCGGCTGATCAGGCTGTTGCTTTGAAATCGCTGGAGGCTGTCCAGATGCAGGAATACGCCCGGCGGCACCTGGCTCAGCTTTCGGGTGGCCAGCAGCAGAGGGTGATGATTGCCCGGGCACTGGCGGGAGAGCCACGGCTGCTGCTGCTCGATGAGCCTGCGGCGGGGGTGGACATCAGTGCTGAGGAACAGTTCTATGAGTTGCTGAGGGAGCTGAAGGAGCAGCACGGCCTGACCATTGTAGTGGTGACCCACGATATCGCCGTCGTTTCATCGCACGTGGAAAAGCTGGCCTGTCTGAATCAGACCCTGTACATACATGCTTCACCGGAAGAGGTGCTGACCGCGGGAACATTGCAGAAGGTATATGGTTGTGAGGTTGAGCTCCTGGCCCATGGCAGGATCCCGCATCGCGTGGTTGAGGAGCACGAGTGATGGACATCCTGGAATACGCCTTCATGCAGCGGGCCCTGATCGCCGCAGTGCTGGTGGGGATGGTCTGTTCGGTGATCGGCACCTACGTGGTGCTGAAGAAACTGGCCTTCATCGGTGCTGGCATTTCCCACTCTGCCTTCGGTGGCGTCGCCCTGGGCTACCTGTTGGGGGTCAGCCCCTTGGGCATAGCCCTTCCTTTCTCCCTGGCTACTGCCATGGTCATTGGCTGGGTCAGCCGGAAGGGGAGGATCTCGGAGGACACCGCCATTGGGATCTTCTTTGCGGGGACGATGGCACTGGGCGTGCTCTTCATTGGCCTCAGGACGGGTTACAATGTGGACCTCTTTGGCTATCTCTTTGGCTCTATTCTCTCGGTCTCCAGCTCGGATATCTGGATCATTCTCGGTCTGGGACTGGGAGTCATTGGCGTGGTTCTGCTCCTGTTCAAGGAGTTCTTCTTCGTGAGCTTTGATGAAGAGATGGCCGCGGTCAGCGGTTTGCCCGTGGAGCGGCTCTACTTCCTTCTTCTTGGTCTCATGGCCCTGACTGTGATCGTTTCCATCAAAATCGTGGGCATCATTCTGGTGGAGGCCCTGCTGGTGATCCCGGCTGCGGCGGCTTTCCAGTTGACGCGCAACTTCGTGCGGATGATGCTGCTTTCGGTGTCCTTTGGAGTGGTATCCGGCGTGGCGGGGTTGTTCATCTCGTACTACGTTGACCTGGCTTCTGGCGCCACCATCGTGCTCACTGCCGCGGTCATATTCCTGCTCTGTTTTGCCCTGTCACCCAAGCGCCGCTGGCGCCGAATACAAGCCCGTGGCTGATGAGCCTGGCCTTTTCGGGGTGCTGGGCCGAGCAATCCCGGCAAGCCTCAACTGGCTTGTCGCGTACTTGAGCTGTTCGGCCCCCTATTGAAGGAGAGCGGAGCTACAGCCCCTTATTCGCGATATAGGAGATAAGGTCCGCCAGACGGCAGGAGTAGCCCCACTCGTTGTCGTACCATGACATCACCTTGACCATGTTGCCGGCAATGACCATGGTGCTGAGCGCGTCCACGATGGAGCTGGCCGGATTCCCCTTGAAGTCGATGCTCACCAGTGGCTCCTCGCAGTACTCCAGAATCCCCTTGAGTTTGCCATCGGCAGCGGCCTTGAAGGCCTTGTTCACTTCTTCGGCGGTG
>JAFNFZ010000176.1 GCA_017885485.1 Chloroflexota bacterium | reverse complement strand
CTTAGATTCCAGACAGTATTCTATTTATCCAAACTAGTATTCAGAAAATACTTTGGGCTTAAATCCGATGACAAATCATATGATCTCGAACCAATGGGTTATATCACCACTGCATAAGTATAGGGATGCCTGCCGTTCCATGCGCACGCATCAGAAGGTGAACAACTCTGTCCTTTTTTGAAGTTTGGCCTACTTCTTTATTGCTATCCTCAGTCTGGCCATCATGTCAGGTGGAAGAGGCTGTTTCATGTTGTGTGTTTTCTCAGAGTGTAGGGCAACTATTTGCATCAGCTCTTCCTGGTTTTCGTCCTTGAGCTCGAACTTGCACTTCATTCCCATGTCTTTGCATTTGAACGATGCCATTGTTGATTTCCTCCCTTTTTGAAACGCCGTGATTCGCCATGATTGTTACATCCCTGTGCCATATATTCACATGTTTTCGGTTCTCACCGCCTTTCATCTTGCTCTGGAATATTCGAATGAATCTTATGGCGCAGTTGTGGAAGATGTCAAATGCGTGAGCCATGATCCAGTTGACAAGCTCTGACGGGCTGCAACAGTAGGATCAGTGTTCAACCGCTGTGGCAACTGTAACCACTGTAATCAAGGAGGTGGTACAACTACTGGGGACAGGTCATGGACCAAAGCGTAATCACCACTGAACGAACATGGGCATTATTATGTGCACGTAGGTGTCGGAACCTACGGGCCGGATCACACCGGGGCTTGACGGGGTCGTGGTTTCCAGCGTCACCTGACCTTCGTGGATGACGCCAAGCACGTCCATGAGGTACTTCCCGTTGAAGGCGATCTTGGCCGCTTCGCCTTCTACCTGGGCGTCAATTTCACCGACGTTGTCTCCCACCTGTTCTGAACGGGCCGAGATGTTCATGCTTCCCATGCCTGATCCTGCCGCCGGAGTCATCTGCAGGCGCACAATGCCGTTGCCGTCCCGGGCGAAGATTGAGGCAGTCCTGGTGGCCCTGAGGAACTCGGGAGTGCTCACAGTTGATTGTGTGGTGGAACTCTGGGGAATGAGTTGCCTGTAGTTGGGGAAGGCGCCCTGCAGGAGCTGAGATACTATTTCGATGTCCTTGAGACGGAAGAGCACCTGACTCTTGCCGGGATTGATGGCCATGTCTATCAAATCTTTCTGGTCGGCCAGGAGGCGATTCAGTTCTGATAGGGAGCGACTGGGGATGATGATCTCCGCTCTCTCCTCCACTGCGCTGGCCAGCTGCGCTCTGTGCACTGCCAGCCTGAAACCATCGGCAGCAGCCAGGGTGAGGGTCTCGCCTTCGAGCTCGGCGGAAACACCGGTGAGCACCGGCCTGGTGTCTTCGGAGGCGGTGGCGAAAACCACCTGGTTTATGGCTGCCCGGAGAGCCTCAGGGTCGATCTGATATGTCTTGCCGTCGCCAACCTTGGGAATAGGGGGGAAGTCCTCGGCATCTATCCCGCTCATCCGCGCCTCAACCCTGGCGCACCTCAACTCGAGGCTCTGGCGCGCCACGTCGAGGTCGATCTTCCCGCTGGGAAGTGAGTTGATGAACTCGCTGAGGACCCTCGCCGGCACGGTAATCGCCCCTTCTTCTTCCACCATGGCGCCAATCCAGCAACTGATGGCTATTTCCAGATTGGTGGCGGTGAGTCTGAGACGGGACTGTTCCGTGGCTATGAGTACGTTGTTGGTGATGGGTAGAGTTGTTCTTGTAGCGACAGCTCTGCCCACGATGCTAAGGCCCTTGCTGAGGTTCTCTTGAAGACAGGATACCTTCATGCCTTGCCCCCCTCCCACATAACTGAAAAACTCTGCTAAGTATACACTCAAGCCATTGCCAAAACAAGACATGGGAGTGTGTCTGATTGACATGGTTTCGGGGCGTTGGTAAGCTGTTGCCATCCTCATGACCGGACTGGTACAGATCTTCACCGGCGATGGTAAGGGCAAGACCTCGGCAGCCCTGGGACTGGCCATGCGGGCTGCGGGCCATGGCCTGCGCGTTCATATCACCTTTTTCATGAAGGGCGATTACCCCTACGGCGAGCAGAAATCCCTGGCTCTATTGCCCAACATCAGCGTGGCCAGGTTCGGGCAGCGGGAGTTCGTTGACCCGGCAAACGTCACGCCGGAGGAGAAGGAGCAGGCAAAGGAGGCGCTTGAGGATGCCCGTCGGGCCGTGTTCAGCGGTGAGTACGATGTGGTCATACTGGATGAGGTCAATGTCGCCGCAGCCTGGAAGCTCGTTGATGTGGATGAGGTGATCCAGTTGGCCAGGGGCAAACCGGACAGTGTAGAGCTTGTGCTGACGGGGCGATATGCCGACCAGAGCCTCGTTGATGTGGCCCACCTGGTGACAGAGATGAAGGAGATCAAGCACCCTTATCGAACGGGCACACCATCCAGGATGGGGATAGATTACTGACGAGTCACATCGGGACTGTCTGCCGGCTTTACGGCTGAGCGGGTCGGGTTGTCCTTGATTCTGACGGTGTGATATACTCCGTTCAGAGAAAACAGCGAAGGAGGCAGCCACATGAAACTCACCTTGAGCGTAATAAAGGCCGATATCGGGGGCTACGTTGGCCACTCTGCTTCACATCCCAAGATTCTGGACAAAGCCCAGGAATGTCTCAAAGCGGCCAAGAAAGACGGGTTGTTGATTGACTTTCACGTCACCAATTGCGGCGATGATGTCCAGTTGATCATGACTCACAAGAAAGGAGAAGACAGCGAGGCGATTCATAAGCTGGCCTGGGACACGTTTGTGGAAGGCACCAAGCTGGCCAAGAAGCTGAGACTCCATGGCGCCGGCCAGGACCTTCTCTCCGACGCCTTCTCGGGAAACGTCAAGGCCATGGGCCCCGGAGTGGCCGAAATGGAGATCGAGGAGCGACAGGCCGAAACGGTGATCATATTCATGGCCGACAAGACCTCGGCCGGGGCCTGGAATATGCCGCTCTACAAGATGTTCGCCGATCCCTTCAATACCATCGGCCTGGTCATTGCCGGCAACATGCACGGGGGCTTCTCCTTCGAATTGCACGACGTCAAAGAGCATAAGAAGATCACCTTTAATGCTCCCGAGGAGATATATGACATGCTGGTGTTCATGGGAGCTCCCGGCCGGTACGCAGTCAAGGCGGTCTACCATCGGGGTACAGGTGAGGTGGCGTCTGTCTCCTCAACTCAGCGTTTGTCTAAGATGGCCGGCCGATATGTGGGCAAGGACGACCCGGTCTGTATTGTCAGGTCTCAAGGCAATTTCCCTGCGGTGGGAGAGATCCTGGAGCCCTTCACCATGCCCGCACTGGTGGAGGGGTGGATGAGGGGTTCTCATCACGGCCCTCTTATGCCTGTGGCTCAACCTCAGGCGAATCCCTCCCGCTTTGATGGTCCTCCCAGGGTGATTTCGTATGGCTTCCAGCTTGCGGATGGTAAGCTGGTGGGACCGAGGGATATGTTTGACGATCCTGCCTTCGATGAGCCACGTCGTTGGGCGAATCAGGCTGCTGAGTATCTGCGGCGACACGGTCCTTTTGAACCCCATCGCCTTCCTCTTGAGGAGATGGAGTACACTACCATGCCGCAGGTAATGAAGAAGCTAGAGAAGCGATTTGTGAACCTTTGACGCCCAAAGTCCTGCTGGCCACCAGAAACCCCGGCAAGGTGAAGGAATTCGCCTTCCTTCTGCGGCAGGCTCCCTTTCCTTTGACGTCTCTGGACGAAGAGGGCATACAACTGGACGTGAGGGAGACGGGGCATACTCTGCACGCGAATGCGCAGCTCAAAGCCGCTGCCTACAGCGGAGACGATCGGTTCATTGTCATATCGGACGACTCCGGGCTGGAGGTGGATGCCCTGGACGGAGAGCCCGGTTCCCTTTCAGCGCGATACGGTGACAAGAACACCGATGCAGAGAGAGTCGCGTTCCTCCTCTCTCGCCTGCAGGGTGTGCCGTGGGAGAAGCGATCGGCCCTCTTCAGATGCGTCATAGCCATCGGCATGGCTTCCCGGATCGTGGGACTGTGCGAGGATGAATGCTCGGGAATGATCGCGTTTGAGCCGAAGGGCGAAAGGGGTTTCGGCTACGATCCGGTGTTCCATCTGCCGGAACTGGGGAAGACCATGGCCGAGCTGTCAATCGAAGAGAAGGGTCGAGTGAGTCACAGGGGAAAGGCGGCCCGGAAGGCGCTGCAGATCCTGGAACGGGTGAAGGCAGGAGAGTAGTCTGTGAGCGGGATATCGGACTCATTCCAGCGGCCCATAAGCTATCTGCGGGTTTCGGTTACCGACCGCTGCAATCTGCGCTGCGTATACTGCATGCCCGCCGGCGGTGTCCCCTTGGCGCCCCGCTCTGAGATCCTCAGCTACGAGGAGATCGCCACGGTGGTTCGGGTGGCGGCCGGGATGGGTGTCAGCAAGGTGAGGATCAGCGGAGGTGAGCCTCTGGTGAGGGAGGGGCTGGCCGGTCTGGTGCGGATGATATCGCAGATCGCGGGAGTTGACGATGTTGCCCTGACCACGAACGGGGTGCTGCTCAAGGAACAGGCTTCCGAGCTGGCCAAAGCGGGTCTGAGGCGGGTGAACGTCAGCCTCGATACGCTCAAGAGGGAGAGGTTCAAGGAGATCACCGGCTATGACAGACTGTCTGATGTCCTTGAGGGCATCGAGGAGGCTCAAAAGGCTGATCTCAGGCCGATCAAGGTAAACATGGTGGTCATGCGGGGTGTCAATGATGACGAGCTCGTCGATTTCGCCCTGCTGAGCAGGGAAGGATGGAATGTCCGCTTCATCGAGCTGATGCCACTGGTGAACGGGGGTGGGGAACACAGGGAATTTGTCCCGGCCAGTGAGATCAGGGCTAGAATCTCTTCGCTGGGAGAGCTGCTAGCCTGCGCTCCTCCTCTGGGCAACGGCCCGGCAAGCTACTATCAGCTGCCCGGAGCCAGCGGCACCGTTGGCTTCATTGCCCCGGTGAGCGAGCACTTCTGCTTCAAGTGCAATCGGCTGAGACTTTCTGCCGATGGGAAGCTGCTTCCATGCCTTCTGGCTGATGAGGAAGTGGACCTGCGACCCGTCCTGCGGGGAGATGCCTCGGCTGGAGAGATAAGGAATCTGATTCTGGAGGCAGTGGCTTCCAAGCCGCAGGGTCATCGAGTGATGCAGGGTGTTGTCCCCCGGAAGAGATGGATGACCCAGGTAGGAGGGTGAGGGCTGTTAACGATGGGAGAGAAGAACAGGGTCCGCATGATTGACGTTGGCCAGAAGCCTGATTCGGAGCGCGAGTCTGTGGCCAAAGGCAGGGTGAAGATGAAGGCCTCTACTCTGGAGTTGCTCCGCAAGGGGAAACTGCCCAAGGGCGATGCCCTCGCGGCGGCGCAGGTAGCCGGCATCATGGCGGCGAAGAAGACGCCGCAGTTGATACCGCTGTGTCACCCCCTGCTGCTTACTGAGGTCAAGGTGGGCTATGCTTTTGACCAGACTGGAGAGGGCCTGGAGATCACTGCCAGTGTTCGGACAGTGGGCAAGACGGGAGTGGAGATGGAAGCCCTCACTGCGGTGGCGGTCAGCGCCCTGACCATCTACGATATGTGCAAGGGGATTGACCCGGCGGTGCAGATCCAGAATATTCGCCTGAGCAGGAAACGGGGTGGCAAGAGCGGGGAGGTCATCCTCGAGTAAGCAAGGCGGATAAGCAGACTCAAGTCCCTGTCTTTCAAACCCCGGTTTCTGTCACCACCCCCATCGCATTCTCCACCAGTATCGGCATTGTCCCAGGTCGTCGCCTTTGCCGCTGTCACCGGGGATGCTAGTTACAAAACGGAGGAACTGAGCTATACTTCTACGACAGTACTGGGCGGGCGCTGACAGGCGTCTCTCCTGGTGCAACCTAGGGTAGCCTGACGGGGAACCTGGATATGCAACCGAGACAGCCTCCGAAGCTGGGCGAGAGGGTATTCCGCATGCCCATAGTGAAGCCCTGGCGTATCCCTCTGGCCATGGTCCGCGCGCCAAGATTCAGATCACTGCCGATTACCGTAGTGGTCTATGGCTTCGCCGCCATCATAGGGTTGGGCGCGATTCTGCTCATGCTACCTGTATCAAGCGAGACAGGGCAATCCACTCCATTCATCGATGCTCTCTTCACGGCTACGACGGCAGTCTGTGTCACTGGGCTTGCCGTGGTGGATACCGGGACACACTACAGCCTTTTTGGCGAAGGGGTGATCATAGCCCTGATGCAGATCGGCGGCTTCGGCATCATGACCGGCGGCACTTTCCTGCTGGTCTCGCTGGGCCGAAGGGTGGGTCTTCGCGAGAAGCTTATCGTTGGTGAATCGATGGGCTTGGACAGGCTGGGCGGTCTGGTGCCGCTTATCATGGGAATCATGGTCTTTACCATAGTGGCGGAAGGTCTTGGCATGGTCATTTTCTACATCCGGTTCTCTGCTGAGTATCCTCCAACCACGGCAGCCTGGATATCTGTATTTCATGCCGTTTCAGCTTTCAACAACTGTGGTCTTGATGTCTTCGGCGGCTTCCAGAGCCTGGCGGCCTACCAGAATGACCCGCTTGTGGTCCTGGCCACGGCAGGGCTGATCATACTTGGTGGCATCAGCTTCATAGTGGTGGCGGACGTGTTTCGGGCCAGAAGGTTCAAGAGGCTGGCACTGGACAGCAAGCTGGTGCTGGTCACTACTGGAATGCTGCTCGCCGTAGGGATGATAGTCATCCTGGCTATGGAGTACAACAACCCGGATACACTGGGCCTTATGACATGGCCGCAGAAGGTATTGGATGCCTTCTTCCACTCCGTGAGTCCCCGCACCGCAGGCTTCGCGGTGGTCACCGTTGGTTCCATGGCAGTCTACACCCTCTTCTTCATCATAATGCTGATGTTCATTGGTGGCGCTGCGGGGTCAACAGCCGGAGGCATCAAGGTGAATACGTTTGGTATGCTTGCTGCTACCGTGTGGAGCACCATCAGGGGAAAGGAGCATGCGGGAGCTTTTGGCCGGGAGTTCAAGGTGCAGCAGATACACCGGGGGCTGACCCTCGCCATGCTGGCTATTGGGCTGGTGGGCATCGTCACTCTGGTGTTGGTTATCACTGAGGGAGCTCCGTTTATCAATGTCCTTTTTGAGACAGTCTCGGCTTTTGGCACCGTGGGGTTGTCAACCGGGATAACGCCGGGATTATCGGTGGCTGGAAAGACGATCATAGTGTTCACCATGTTTGTCGGGCGACTCGGTCCCCTCACCCTGGCATTCTCACTTGTTCAGAGACAGCAGCGAACCATATACCGG
>JAFNFZ010000175.1 GCA_017885485.1 Chloroflexota bacterium | reverse complement strand
CGCGCGCGGACCCAGGGCCAGCCAGTTCGCCTCCACGGCGTCGGCGACGTAGGTGAAGTCGCGAGTCTGTTCTCCATCGCCGTACACCACGATGGGACGGTCCTGGAGAGCCGCCTGGATGAACTTGTGGAACCCCATGTCGGGCCGCTGCCGGGGGCCGTAGACGTTGAAGTACCTCAGGCAGATGGTGGGCAGGCCGTACACGCTGCTGAAAACGTGGCAGTAGTGCTCGCCGGCCAGCTTGGTTACGGCATAAGGGGACTGCGGTTCTGGGAGCATATCTTCCCTCTTGGGCAGGACAGGGCTGTCGCCATAGAGGGCGCAGGAGGAGGCGCAGACCACCTTCTTGACCTGATTGTCCCTGGCGGCGATGAGGACGTTGAGCGTTCCCGTGGCGTTGCCCTCATGGCAGAGCAGGGGGTCTTCCACGCTTCTGGAGACGCTGGCCAGGGCCGCCTGATGGAAAACGAAGGCCGCGCCCTTAAGGGCATCCTGAAGCAAGGGCAGGTCGGTGATGCTGCCCTGGATGAACGTGACGTTGCCACTGTTGAGCACGTGCTGGATGTTTTCCATGCGTCCCGAGGAGAGGTCGTCAATGATCGTGACCTGGTTCTCCCTGGACAGCTCCTCTGCCAGGTTGGAGCCGATGAAGCCGGCACCGCCGGTGATGAGTAGTTTCATAGCTTGTAGCTCATAGCTGATGGCTGGTAGCTTATTGTTCGTAGCATGATGGCTTCGGAGATGAGATTCCATACTGCAAATCCTAAACCCTAAGCTCAAGATCCTAGACAATATCAAAGTCCGAAACCCAAAGGACGAAACCTGTCATGCGCCGCCGCACCCCTGGATTCCGCATCAAGTGCGGAATGACACACTATCCGAGGGGCAATTGCCGGATACGGATAGCGGCGTCTTCGACAGTCACGGCACAACCCTCACATAATCGCTGTTCTATAGAGGGAAGTGCTTCCAACAGGGTTTGGCAATCGCCTCTGGATCTGTAGCTGTTAGACGCAGAGTGATAAGGCTTGGGCTGCCATAACCACCTGATACGATTAGGGTTGAGAAATCCAGGTCCTGGGTCACTACCACTCTTGCTTCATTGCGAGCAAAGTGCAGAACCTCTTGATCCGATGCATTGGCTGGCAAGAACTGTGAGACTCGAACGATATCCCATCCCTTCAGACGCAAGGTTCTGATCGTCTTTGGAGAGATGTTCATGTCGGCAAGAAAGCGAATGGCTGCCACTTGAAGACTCTACGCGTTCACCATGTGAATCTGATCTGAGACAATCCACGCAGCATACTTAATTGCCTGCTGAACGTCCTGCACTTCGAGTTCGGGATAGGCATCCAGCACGTGCTGAACGGAACTGCCGCTGGCCAGCATCTTCAGAATAGCACTCACTGTAATACGCATGCCACGAATCGTGGGCTGGCCTAAACAGACACTTGGATTGACTGTAATCCGATCGAGTCTTTCCATACTTCCCCTCCGCATGTGTGCCGACGCGGCCTTTCCTTCCTTGTCGACACGATGATATGCCTTTCCTGCCCCAAATCCTGAGGCGCAGATTCGCAATGAATTCAAAATTATAGATTTGAACCCCTCGACGGCATCATGACACCTTCAGTATACAACAGAAGGGCAGGAGCACCTGCCCTTCACCTTACTCCCAAAAAGGGAGTGAGATCCCTTTTCGTGAATTGCTCCAATATCTATAGTACCACTCCCACCACGCCGGCGCTGAAGCCGGCAGCGCCGCCCACCAGAAGGACCTTGCTGCCGGGGCCGACGACGCCCTCGTCTATGGCATCGGCCAGGGCGATAGGGATGCTGGCTGAAGCGGTGTTGCCATACTTCCTGACGGTGAGCATGCATTTGCTCAGCGGGAAATTCATCATATTGGCGATGTTGCTGATGGTGTTTTCGGTGTACTGGTGGGATATCACCAGGTCCACCTCATCGAGCCTCCAGCCCACCTGCCGGAGCAGTTTTTCAATGGTCCTGGGGATGTACTTGCTGGCCAGCTTGTCCAACTCGGCGCCGTTGGAAGCGAAGAAGGCCCTGGCCGGATCGAACTGCTCTTGATTGCCGCCAGCCGTGATAGTAGCCAGGCGCCACTGAGAACCATCGCTCAGGAAAGTCCCTCCCCGAATACCCCGGCCTTCGTCTGATCCGTTGCCGGCGGTGAGCACCATGGCCCCGCCGCCATCCCCGAGGGTCAGGCCGGCCATAAAGCGCTTGAGGGACTGGCGATCGTCGATGTTCCAGTTGATGAAGCGGGAGATGACCTCGCCCGAGGCCACCAGGCCGACCCGGGAACGTCCCGTCTGGATGAAGGCGTCCATGACGTCAATGGCATTAACGAAGCTGTTGCAGGCGTTCTTGGTATCGAAGACATGGGCATTGCGCGCCCCCAGTTTTTCCTGGACGATGTTGGCCGTGGCCGGCTCGCCCACATCCTGGGAGGCGGCGGCGAAGATGATGGTGTCGATGTCCTCGGGAGAGATCCCCGCCCGTTTGATGGCCTGCAGGCTGGCCCGAACGGCCATGTCGGAGGAGGCGTCACCGTCGGCGGCATATCGGCGCTCCCTGACTCCCGTCATCCGGTCGATCATGCTGGCGGTGAGGCCGAACCGTTCCTTGAGCTGGAGCCATTCCTGGATGTACTCCGTGGGGATGACCGAGTCGGGTACGTACTTACCCACCCCGGCGACAATGGTGCTGATCTTGCGCGATGAGGCCGCTTCGGGGAGGTGCCGCTCCACCCCGCGGATGACGGTGGGGGCTATCCTGTAGGCGAGGTAGGTCTCGGCGCCCTCCACCGTTTTGGCCACCGTCCCCTTGAGGTAGCGCGAGTCGAATTGCCTGACTCTGCTGACAAGGTGACGGTTCAGCGTGCGGGCCAGACGGGGTATCACCCAGTCGGTCTTCGACACGGTGAGGTCAATGGCCTTCTGGGGTACAAGTACGTCGACGACCTTGATGTCGGCGTCGATTATTCTATGTATGGCCCTGCTGGCCAGTCCGGTCAAAGTGGCGACGAATTTGTGCTGCAGTGGCATGTCCTTTCTGATCCGAGGC
>JAFNFZ010000174.1 GCA_017885485.1 Chloroflexota bacterium | reverse complement strand
TAACAGCAGATGGTCTGTGTTTCACTGACTCTGTCCGGGAGCGAGAACTTCTTGGCGGCCAGTACCTGTGTGTCAGGCATGGCGCTGAGGGCCACCGCACCAGCCAGGCCTGCTCCAGATAGTCTCAGAAAGTCCCTACGGTTCAAGTCCACGGGCCGCTTCCTCCTTTCTTCTGCCAAGCCAAAGACCCATGACCAAACAGAAAGGGCAATTCAGCATTCGCTGCCTTGCCCTCTCACGTATCTTTCCCCTCTGGCTACCGATCACTGTGTTTGATGACCTTCTGTCAAACTTACCTGCCCTTCGCCTCCCACATCCAACATCAACGATAACACGCGGTCGATATGCTAACTTGCGCCATAATGCCTGTTGCCAATTGCCGAAATGTCGCACAGTGCCACCAGGCAATAGGCATTTATGCCTATGTGCCCATGCGGCCTGGACAACCAGCAGGAGAAACGCACGCCTGATGTGGGCACACTTTGGCAGCGTCTGCAATGGTGTGCTAATCTGGTACTGTACACTCGAACGGGGATGGCAAGAACACCGGCAGAATCAAAGCCCAAGAATGTCACCATGTTCTGCGGCAAGGGAGGGGTAGGCAAGACAACTTCGGCCGCAGCCACCGCCTTGAACCACGCCACGAAAGGCAAGAAGACCCTGGTCGTCTCTACAGACTTCACGCCGTCACTAAGAGACATCTTCGAAGTGGAGTCTTCTGAAAAGCCAGCAATGGTCACGGACAACCTATATCTCGATGAGATCAGTTACGGTGACGTGAAGACACTCTGGGAGAAGAAGTTTGGCCCCCAGGTATACGACGTATTCTCTGCCTTCGTGGACATTGACTACGGTGAGTTCACCGATTTCGTCGCCAGTATTCTTCCAGGCATAAGGGACGAGTTCATGGTTGACTACATCAGAGAACTCAGTGAATCTGGCAGATTTGAGAGCATAGTCTGGGATACTGCGCCTGCAGGGCAGACGCTGGGGCTGCTCAGAATGCCGTCTCTGATGAATCACCACCTGAAGCCTGCAGCGAGGATCTACTCGTCGCTCAAGGCAACACCGAACACGAAACGCTCCGTTTTGGGAGTGATTCGAGAGTGGCAGGAACTCTCAGACAGGGACATGGAGTTCCTCAGAGAGAGGGTGAAGTTCAACATGGTCACTATTGCTGAAGCTCTGGCCATACGTCAGCTCGATGGCATTTTCTCAGATTTCAGGGGCTACGGCCTTGAGATTGATCACATTATCGTCAACCAGGTCATTGAGAAGGCAGATTCCCCATTTCTCGAAAGCAAGGCACGCATGCAGCAGAGCTACCTTGCAGAGTTGAAGGGAAGATACGAGCTGAATTGCAGCGTCTTGCCGCTTCTCCCGCATGAGGTGAAGGGCATTGAGCGGATAAGGGAGGTTGAGAGACGGCTATTCGCTCCAATAGAGTAGCAGGCAGGCTAGTGCAGGGGGGTCTCATTGAATGAAGGATTCAAAATGACCTGCCAAGCAAAGGGGGGGAGCCTCGCTCCTAGCCTGCCTGCTGACATCCACCACAACAGCGTCATCCAAAGCTGCAGAATTCCTTGTTTGTTCCGATTGCCATAGAGTGCGGCCCTAGACCGGCAGTCTACCACTTCGCACGATTACTCCAGAGCATGGAGCAGGTCTGTAGCTCCTATCTGGCAGAGCGAAAGAGGCACAGAGTAATGCTACTCCGGGCAGTGTAGTAAACGGCTCCGGCAACACAACCAGGCTTATTCCGATCAACCTCAACAGACTGCGTGCTGTTCTTGTGGCGCGTCTTCTTCTCATTTCCTTATCCTCAGGTCCTCGGGACAGCCCAGAGAACCAGTATTCTCTCTTGTCCGGAATTCCGAGTGCATGGGACCAGTGTGACTTCTCACAATCGGCTATGCAGATGTGTTTCCCCGGTTCAGGACCAGGGATTCACCATACCCATCACCACGATGCACATGGCTATCACCACAAAACCCCATACCATTACTTCTGTTTTGCTCGGCATCATTCCCTCCTTCTCCCTCCATCCCTCCTACGATGGATCAAGGCTATGGCAGGACTATCTGTCCTGCTTCGCCGCATCGAGAATCCCTCACTGACAAAGGCGAGCACAAATGCCACACCCCGCCAGCAATATGCCGGGGATCCAGACTGTCAACTCTTCTGTTCTGCCTAGCGACGGGCCCAGAATTCCCCTTTCGCCAGAGCCAGGTACACCGCATTGAGAAGAAGCAGTATGGCAATGAAGAAAGGGAACACCTTGGCCTGAGGCGAGGCGAAGATGATCCATTCTGATATGCCCGACATAGCGAAGAACAGGATCAATCCCGCCATCACATTGAGCCATGACAGTAGCTGCGGCATCGTCTAACCTCCCCTTCTACACAGTTTCGGCCTGGACCAGCCCGCTCACTTCAGCCACCTTCTTCCCGTGAGCATCTCCTTCATCCTCTAGTTGGAAGAGTACTTCATGCTCAGTCTGGTCAACTTGCTCGACTGAGCCTGAGCAGCACCCTTCATGCTCTGCTTGACTCCGGAGAACCAGCCGCTTTCAGCCGACTGCCTTATCCCTGTAGCCACCAGATTGATCTTCACCTGTCCGGTAAGTTCCTCTCTGGGCAGGTTCATACCGAAGAATATGGAAGCAGCAGGGTCAACATGCTTGGAAATGAGGGTCGCCGCCCTCTGCACCGATCCCAGGGTCAAGTCCGGACCGCCAGAGAACGTGAACAGAACCCCCTTGGCACCATGGACATGCGTCTCCAACAGAGGCTCGAAAATGACTTCCTCCGCTGCATGTTCTGCAGCATTTGGACCCTCTCCCCTTCCGGTGGTCATGATGGCTATTCCGGGGATGCTCATTACCTTCTTGACATCAGCCAGATCGCAGTTTATCTCCCCGGGGATGTTGATGAGCTCAGAGATCGCCGTGATCCCCTCGGCCACAACACGATCTGCAGCAGCAAAGGCTTCGCGAACAGGCACATCATGGTCGCCCAAGCGGAGGAGATGGTCATTGGGAACGATGATGGTGCTGTTTACCCTTTCAATGAGACGACGAAGACCTGCCAGAGCAACCTCTGCCCTCTTGGCGCCTTCAAAGGAGAACGGTGTAGTCACCACCGCCACAACCAGTGCACCTGCTTCTCTGGCGATCTCAGCCACCACGGGAGCCGAGCCCGTGCCGGTGCCCCCGCCCATGCCGGCAGCCACGAAAACGAGATCAGCACCCCTCAGAACCTTCTGAAGAACCATCAGGTTCTCTCTGGCCGCCAATTCTCCGACCTTGGCATCGCCCCCGGCTCCAAAACCCTGGGTCAGATGCGACCCGATCTGAATACTGTTATGAATAGAGTTGACGGTAGATGTCAGTTCAAGGGACTTGATATCCGTATTGATTACGACATACTCCACCCCCCTCACGTGATGCTGCTGATGCATCATTCGCCGAACGGCATTGCAGCCACCACCGCCCACGCCAATCACTTTGATACGGGCTATCGTCCTACCAGCATCACCCGCTTTCATCATCTCTTCCATCTTTCAGCGTCTCCCTCTTCGTAGTTTTGCGCTTCCGGGCTACTGGTCAAATACACACCGATGAAGTCGATCTTCCGTTTTCCCCCCACCTACCACCACTGCCTGTTCTCAGCTTCGATCTTCGATCCTCGAGACGATCACCGGGGATCACCCGAGTGATCGGTCTCACTTAGTGCTATCTCTTCTCCTGCCGACTATGTCCAAGAACAAGATATACAGAACTGGCAATGGCCAGAATACCACCGAAGCTGACGACCACTTTGGCCCCTATGCTACTGAACTGATTCCAGTCCGATATATCTGAGAGCACCTGGCTGAACACACCTGACATCACCAACGACAGCAGGAAGAACCCGACTATCACGTTGAACCAACCTAGTGCACGTGCCATTGTGACTCCCTCCTTAATGATCTCCTTTTGATTTCCGGCAAGCGGCCGGCTACCATTTGGTCGCCTTGTTCAGCTTGTCTCCCAGATTAGAGAACCACTTACCCGCCGACGATGCCGTGCGTGACGATGGCGACGTTGTGTGTGACGATGACGACGATGATGATGATGAACCCGCCGTCGCTCTTATGCCCGTGGCAATGAGGGTAACCTTGGCCTTGCCCTTGAGTTCCTCGCTGAGGGTAGCCAGACCAAACTTGAAATTGCACTCAGGGTGAGCTTCTCGGGCAACAAGGGTGGCTGCCTCATTCACTTCACCAAGGCTCAAATCAAGCCCGCCGGAGAAACTGACGAGGAGACCTCTGGCCCCTTTCATGGTTACATCCAAGAGGGGGTTGGAGATGGCTTTTTCTGCTGCGTCCATGGCAGGATGCGCTCCTTCACCAGTCCCCATGGCCATAATGGCCGTCCCAGTCAAACGCATCACACCCTTGACATCAGCCATGTCCACGTTTATCTCACCCGGGACATTGACCAGCTGGGAAACGCTGAGGATGCCCTCGCTGACTACCTCATCCGCCATGGAGAAGGCTTGCCCGATGCTGGCATCGTGATCTGAATACTGCAGCAGGCGGTCATTGTGAACAACAATCATATTGTCAACCATCGCTTTGAGCCGACCGACGCCATCCATGGCAACATCGAAGCGCTTTCTGCCCTCAAAAGAGAACGGGGTAGTTACAACAGCGAGAACGAGAGCACCACTCTCCTTGGCTACTGCAGCTATGACCGGAGCTGCACCTGTACCCGTACCTCCACCCATGCCTACCGTCACGAACACCAACTCAGCATCCTTGAGCGCCCTCTTAAGCAGAAAGTCCGCCTCCTCTGCCGCTCTGAAGCCGACCTTAGGATCACCACCAGCGCCAAATCCATGAGTGAGATGCTCACCAATCTGCAATGACAGCGCCCCATTGACCAGATCCAGGGATTTGACATCGGTATTCGCCACGATATACTCCACACCAGGTATCCGCTGGTTGCGCATCATGCGACGAACTGTATTGCAGCCACCGCCACCCACACCTACCACCTTGATCAATGCCGGTGCCCTGGCATGATCCCCTGATCTCATTCCTCCCCGCATTGAATCGATCATATGACTCCCCCTTCACTAATATTCCGATTGCATCTGTTGTTCTGCCGGGAGGAGAGGGAATTCCTCTCCTCCGTCAATACGAAACCTTTTCTTCCCTTCACCCACCGCCCCTGTCCAGAGGAGGCTAGGCTGCACTAGGTTCGCCTCTCCCAATGTGCTTCGTCTTCCCCAAAGAACGCCAGCATAACTGCATTCCCTATCAACAACACGGAGAGGATGAACACGATCAACCTCGATGTTGGAGACGAGAACCAGGTCCATGCTATGTCTGACAGGGCAAACAATAGCAAACTACCTATCAGCAGGTTGCCCCAACCTAATAAACGCGACATCTCATGACCTCCTTAACCACGATGGCTCGAGAGTTCGACCTTTGCCACGGCAAGATACACCGCGTTCATCAGAAGCAGTATGCCAATGAGGAAAGGGAATACCTTGGCCTGGGGCGAAGCAAATATGACCCACTGGGTTATGCCTGACATGGCGAAGAAAAGGATCAATCCCGCTGCTGTGTTGAGCCATGCCAACAATTGTGACATCCTGTCTGACCCCCTTTCTGGCTTACTTCAGCCACTGCCGCCGAGATATCAGCTATCTCCGGACAATCTCTCAAACTAGCTCTATGCCCTGTGCCTCCGTTCGCCGGTCAACACTTCCTTGATGGTCTCCCCCATCTCAGCCAGCCAGTTGGTAGGGAGGGCTGGGTTTATGCCAGTGGCAACCAGCGTCAGCTTGACCTGATTCCTCATCTCCTCGCTGGCAGTGGACATGCCAAAGAACATCGTGCAATCGGGATGCACTTCCCTGGCAATGAGATTGGCAGCATCGTTGACCTCTCCAAGAGTCAGGTCTGGCCCACCGCTGAAATTGAACAGGATGCCCCTGGCTCCCTTGATATCTATGTCCAGCAGTGGATTGGAAATGGCCTGCTCCGCAGCTTCCTGGGCCGGGTAGCGCGACTGCGAATCTGCCCTGCCAATAGCCATGAGGGCACCACCGGGTATGGCCATAACGCTCTTCACATCAGCCAGGTCCACATTGATCTCACCCGGCACATTGATCAATTGCGATACGGCCAGAATACCCTCCGAAACGGCCTCATCAGCCACAGCAAACGCATGGCCCGTCGGACTGTTCTGCTCCACAAACTGGAGCAGGCGATCATTGTGAATGATGATCAGGTTATCCACTGCTGGTCTCAATCGGCGAATACCGCTCAAAGCCAGCGTGAAACGCCTTTTCCCCTCGAAAGAAAAGGGCGTCGTCACCACACCAATAACCAGTGCCCGGCTCTCTCTGGCTATCTCGGCTACTATGGGGGCCGCTCCTGTACCTGTCCCTCCACCCATGCCAGCAGTAATGAACACCAGCTCGGCATCCTTGAGGCCGCGCTTCAACAGAAAGCGAC
>JAFNFZ010000173.1 GCA_017885485.1 Chloroflexota bacterium | reverse complement strand
CTGGCCTGAGACCATGCTGACCTACGTCAAAGAGGAAAGGATCCTCTTCCCCTGCGATCTCTTCGGTTCGCATCTGGCGACAACCGACCTGTATGTCACTGATGAAGGACAGCTCAACGAAGCGGCCAAGAGATACTTTGCCGAGATCATGATGCCCTTCCGGAGCAACATCGAGAAGCACCTGACGAGGTTGAAGGAATACCCGATTGACATCATTGCGCCCAGCCACGGCCCTCTCTACAACAAGCCCGAGTTCATCCTGAAGGCATACCAGAGCTGGGTATTCGACAAACCCAGAAACATTGTGGTGCTGCCATACATCTCCATGCATGGCAGCACGCAGAAGATGGTTGAATGCCTGGTGGATGCCCTGGCCCAGAGGGGTGTCGCCGTGAAGCAATTCAACCTGACAGCCACCGACATTGGCAAGCTGGCTATGGCACTGGTGGATGCCGGCACCCTGGTCATCGGAACACCCACAGTGGTGGTCGGCCCGCATCCCAACGTGGCCTACGCTGCCGTGCTGGCCAATGCCCTGAGACCCAAGATCCAGTTCGTCTCCGTCATTGGTTCCTACGGCTGGGGCAGCAAGGCGGTGGAGCAGCTCAGTGGTATGATTCCCAATCTGAAGGTGGAGGTACTGAGTCCGGTCATCGCCAGAGGCTTCCCCAAAGAAGAGGACCTCAAGGCCGTGGAGACTCTGGCGGAGACCATCGCCCGGAAGCACAAGGAGCAGGGCTTCAACTGAGGGATTCATCTACTAAGGAGTGACACCCACTGATGTACAAAGCAGTCATAATCTACGACTCCAGGAAGGGACAGACTGAGTCAATCGCCAGAATCATAGAACAGGGACTGCGGGACGGCGGGGTCGAGGTGCTGCTGAAGAAGGCCACCAGCGCCACAGCGAAGGACCTGAGGGACGCTGACGCCGTGGTACTCGGCTCCCCGACGTACCATGGCGAGATGATGTCCTCATTGAGAACACTGCTTTTCGAAATGGAGAAGGCGGACTTGAGGGGCAAGGTGGGAGCGGCCTTCGGGTCGTACGGATGGAGCGGCGAAGCCGTTCCACGGATGAGTGAGACCATGAAACACGTTTTCGGGATGAATGTGGTGGAACCGGGTCTGAACGTCCTGGAGAGGCAAAGCGACTTGAACAAATGCAGGGAGTTCGGAAGGACCATCGCCGAGAGAGCGGGGCAGGGCAGAAAGTAGACGGTGAGCAGACTGCACCCGGAGCAGTGCGCAGGTCAGAGGAGGCAGAGACGGTGAAACACGAAGCCAGGGAAACCGGAGGAGACAATCTCATAGCGAAGGCGCTGAAGCTGGCCGAACTGGTGGATTACCAGGCGGGCTCAGTGGTCAGTCGTGAGGTAATCAACAAGAAGACAGGTACGGTGACCATCTTCGCCTTTGACAAGGGGCAGGGGTTGAGCGAGCATACCGCCCCCTTCGATGCCATGGTATATATACTCGATGGCGAGGCTGAGGTCACCATCTCGGGCAAGGTCCACCGAGTGAAAGACGGTGAGATGATCATCATGCCGGCCAATCAGCCACACGCACTGAAGGCGCCGACGACGTTCAAGATGGCCCTGGTCATGATACGGTCGTGAAGTCGGGCCTCAGGTGAAACACAGCCCGGGCTTCACAGGAAGGCCAGGACGAAGATGCTGAATGAGGATCTGATAGCCACCATCAGGCAGAGCGGCATAGCCCAGGGCCAGGCTGAGGCGGAGAGCAGGGCCGCGCTGCTGCGGCAGTTGGGTTTCCCAACGATCGAAAGAGCGGAGTACGCTCTTATAGCGAGTTGCTTTCTGCCATCGATGGTGACAGAGGCCATGAGAGCCTTCGCCAGCCTGTTGCAGCACTATGGGATTGACTACACCTTGCTCCCCAAGGAGTACTGCTGCGGGCATCTGCTCTACCGGCAGGCATTGAAGAGCAAGAGCGACGACGAACTACAGAGGGCCGATGTTCTGGCGGCAGAGTTCCTGGAAGCCAACCTGAGCCAGGCCCGGAAAGCGGGCGCCAGCAAAGTGATCGCCTTCTGCGCCGGCTGCGATGTGGCCTATCACCGCTTCAGGGAGGATGTACCCGAGGAGATCATGTGGTATCCCACCCTGCTGGAGCGTCTGTTCAGTGGCGGCAGGCTGAAACTGCAGGCCGACTACTACGCCGGCTGCCACTACTACTACCGCAGACTCAATCGGACAGTGCCCGACCTGGAGGCAATTCCCAGGATCTTCGGCCGCATCAAGGGGCTGGAGCTGAGTCAACTGGACCACCAACTGTGCTGCATGAGGCCAGGGGAGAGGGAAGAGTTGGCCGCCACTATCAAGAACAAGGTGGTGATCACCCCCTGCGGGGGTTGTGCCGATCAGCTTCAGCGGACCCTGAAGGGACAGATGGACTGCCGCGTGGTGATGCTGCCGCAGGTGGTCTGGGCGGCAGTGAGCGGNNTCCGTTATGTCGCCGGCGCTGAGCAACCGCAGTCCCCTGACGGCCACTATGTTCCTGCCCGAGGCGTCCTTCTCCAGCATACCGTCTGGCAGCATGGAGATGATTTGCTGCACCATCGAGTAGCTCTGCTGGTACTCAGTGCTGGAGGTGAGGAAGTCCCAGGTCAGCCTCAGGGGCACAGCCATTACCCTGATTGATTTGTACAGGATGTGTTTGTGTTCACTCAACGGCGGAGAGAAACACTCACCGGCGATAACAAAGATGGCGTTGGCATCACCGACTCCATCGCCCACCTTGAAGGCACCCATGCCTTCCGGGATACCCAGGGTTGTCGATGGGCCGATGGCAGCGATATCCACCGTGCCCTCCAGGGCAACATAGTATCCCTGGTAGGCGGCAAAATGGGAGTAGAGGTCGGCTATGGGGACCCTCTCATCGGCACTGACTTTGACCTCGATATCGCGGCTGAAGGTGCCGACCGCATCAGCGACTGTTATGGTGATGGTATGGTAGTCCGGGGGTACGGAAGCGGCAGCCCAGCTTGAGGTGGCCATACTCCACGGCTCCCCCGCCTCGATTTCCATGTCAGCGGACTCGCCGCCGTCGATCCGGTAGCTGGCCGCGGAAATGG
>JAFNFZ010000172.1 GCA_017885485.1 Chloroflexota bacterium | reverse complement strand
ATGCCCTTGATACTGCTGCCAATCATGCGCGAGGCGACGTTCTCAGCCTCATCCGGATCATTGGCGAACTGGATCCCGCCGGCTTTGCCTCTACCCCCCACCAGCACCTGGGCCTTCAGGACCACAGGCCTGCCCATCTGTCTGGCGGCTTCCTTGGCTTCGGTGGCGCTCTTGACTACCCTGCCGATGGGGGTGGCAATACCATACTTCCGGAAGATGTTCTTGGCTTCGAACTCGAAGAGCTTCATCCCCCCTCTACTCCGTCGGCTCCACAAGCTCGATAAGGGCCTTGGTCGCCTTCGGATGCAGGAAGGCTATCTTCGCCCCCTCGGCACCAATCCTCGGCTTCTTGTCAACAAGCGGGATTTCCTTCTTCTCCAGCCCCTCCAGGATGCCCTCGATGCCCTCAACCTCAAGCGCCACATGGTGAAGGCCCTCTCCCCTGTTCTTGATATGCTTGGCGATCGGCCCCTCCGGGTCAGTGGATTCCAGCAACTCGATCCTGGTGTTACCCACCGGAATGATGGCGATCCTCACCTTCTGATCCGCCACAACCTCTATGCCTTTCAACTCCAGTCCCAGCGCCTCCGTATACAGCTTCAGAGCATCCTCAATACTATTGACCGCGATGCCTATATGGCTGATCTTCTTGATCATTAATGCTATCCTCCAACATTCGCCCTGATGAACTTGGCGATCTCGTCCAATGGCGTGCCGGGCCAGAAGAGTTGGGCCATGCCGGCCGCTGTCAGCTTGGGAACATCTTCCCTGGGTATGATCCCGCCTCCAACCACCAGGACGTCCTTGCCGCCCTTCTCCCGGATCAGCTTCACGGTCGTCGGGAACAGGGACATGTGCGCCCCGGACAGGCAGCTCAACCCCACTACGTCCGCATCCTCCTGAATAGCCGATTCGGCGATCTGCTCTGGCGTCAGACGCAGGCCGAGGTAGATCACCTCAAACCCGGCATCCCTCAGACCGCGGGCCACCACCTTGGCCCCTCTATCATGTCCGTCCAGTCCCGGCTTGGCTACTAGCACTCTGATCTTCTTGTCGCTCACGGCACTCCTTGTCCTAGAGAATGCTGGGCTCCCGGTACTCGCCGAATACCGCTCTCAGGGCATCGCTGATCTCACCCAGCGTCGCGTAGGCCCTGGCTGCTTCAATCATCACCGGCATGACGTTCTCATCTGTCCTGGCCACGCCGCGCACCCGCTCCAGCACCTGGGTCACCCTGGCATTGTCCCTCTCCGTCCTCAGCTTCCTCAGCCTCTCCCTCTGCTTGCTCTCCACCTCTGCACCTATCTCCAGGGTCTTCAGGATGTATTCATCCTCTGTCACATATCTATTGACCCCGACAATCACCTGTTCTTCGGAGTCCACAGCCTTCTGATAGTCATAGGCTGAATTGGCGATCTCCTGCTGGACGTACCCCTTCTCTATTGCCTTGAGAGCGCCTCCCATGCCGTCGATTTCGGCGATATAGCCCATCGCCCTCTTCTCGATTTCATCCGTCAACCGCTCCACGTACCACGAGCCTCCCAGCGGATCAACGGTGTCCGCTGCCCCGCTCTCCTCGGCAATGATCTGCTGCGTTCTCAGCGCCACCTGCACCGCCTGTTCGCTGGGCAGGGCCAGTGCTTCGTCAAACGAGTTCGTATGGAGGGACTGACACCCTCCCAGCACCCCAGCGAGCGCCTGCAGGGTCACCCTGACGATATTGTTCAGCGGCTGCTGGGCTGTCAGCGTGAACCCATCGGTCTGAACGTGATACCTGAGCATCATCGACCGCGGGTTCTTGGAACCAAACCTCTCCTTCATGATCTTGGCCCAGATGCGGCGCAATGCCCTGAACTTGGCTACTTCCTCCAGAACGTTGTTGTTTGCCGCGAAGAAGAAGGAGAACCGCGGCGCAAAGGAATCAACCTCCATGCCTCTATCCAGCATGGCTTGAACGTAGGCGATGCCATTTGCCAGAGTGAAGGCCGCCTCCTGCACGGCCGTGGCTCCCGCCTCTCGCATGTGGTAGCCGCTGATGCTTATCGAGTTCCATTGGGGCAGACTCTGAGCGCAGTAGGCACAGATGTCCGTCACCAGCCGCATCGAGGCTGCCGGACCAAAAACATAGGTGTTCCTGGCTATGTACTCCTTCAATATGTCATTCTGGACAGTCCCATTGAGCTTGCTCTTCTCTGCCCCCTGCTTCTCGGCAGCAGCAATGTACATGGCCAGTATGATGGGCGCGGTGGCATTGATCGTCATCGATGTGCTGACATCGGCCAGAGGGATACCCTCCCACAGCCTTTCCATATCCTGGAGGGAGTCTATGGCCACTCCACACTTGCCTACTTCACCGGCGGCCAGAGAATGGTCCGAATCATATCCCTCCTGAGTCGGCAGTTGGAACGCAACGCTGAAACCCGTTTGGCCCTGCTGGTACAGATACTTGAACCGCTCGTTGGTCTCTTCCACCGTGCCAAACCCGGCGTACTGCCGCATGGTCCAGAGCCTGCCTCTATAGCCGGTAGGCATTATGTGCCTCGTGAACGGATACTCCCCGGGCAGGCCAAGGCGCTCCTCTTTCGAGTCCGGCACATGCGCCGCTGTATAGACCCTGTTGACTTCTATTCCACCAACCGTAGTTCTGAATGCCTTCTTCCGCTCCGTTGATTTCTCGGACATGATACCTCTCTAGTCGTTGTTGTCTGGACACCCCGATCCCGAAAAACGGGGTGTGCAACGCCGAATTGACACAAGAGTCCTGCCTTCTTCGGGCAGGACTCTCTCACGAACCCATCCGCGCCTCAGCGCCTCATATCTCATCAGCTCGTCTATCTCAAGCCGGCGGGTAACCAGCGCGCTCTCAACCTGTGTTGAAATCTAACATCTATCCAGCTTCCATGTCAAATTGCGGAGCACACCTGCCCTACCGAGAATCCTGACTGCGACGAGCAGACGTGGGCTGCTGACGAGCCGATCCCCCTGCATAGAATCGGAGGCGCTGAGGGGATTGGTGAGCAGAACAGGTGAAGCCCATACCCGAGGACTGTCGTGAAGGTAGCAGGGACCGCTCGCCTCCTTTCCACAGAGCATCATGCCGGGTTCGGCAAGTCCACAGGAGAAGCCGCGCATGGCAAGATGTTATGTCAACGTCACGGTGTGGTATCATCGTTCTCGAATTAGTGAACCGCGGGCCGCGGGTCCGAATCCCTTTGCTGGCTCCAGCTTCGAAATGGGCACCAATCACGCTCCCTAAAGGGCGTATGTCCGCCAATCTCAGGATGCGTCAACCGAAGTAGGACTCCAGAAGGACTTGGTACTGATAGCTAATTCAGCCACAAGGTCCAACGCTTGTTAGTGGGCAGCACCCAGCTAGTCAGTTGTCAACTGCCTAGAATGGAGGCTAGGGCATGTACGAAAGCGATTGCAGGGGATGCAGAATATCACAAGGCCTTCAAGCTGTCCGCGGGAACATCATCATCGAATTGGATGGCGATTGGGTTCTCAACCACTACGGCGGGGATGAAGGGTTTCTTGGTTGGCTGGCACTACAGCCCAAGTTTCACCGGATGGACTTCCCTGATCTCACACCGAAGGAATTGGCATCCCTTGGCGGAAACATAGCGCGAATCGCAAAGGCATTGCGGCATTGTTGGCCAGACCGTTTTGCGGATCTGATAGAACGCGTGTACGTTGTCTACTTCTTCGAATCGGCTTATGATGACCCCCCAACCGACTTTCATATGCACATCCACATGATTCCTAGGTCTAGGAAGATGGGAGAGGGGAAATCCGGCAGTGAGACACCTTCGGCAGTGGCGGCATGGAAGACGTCTTGCTTAGCCAGCCAACCATGGTTTCCAGATGCTTACAGAACACGGAACGGAGCACGCGAAGAAGAGGTGAGAGAACTTATGGATTGTCTGAACCTGCATCTTGCTTCCCAGCAACGTTCCTCACACAGACAATGCCAATAGAGGGGTTGCCATTGCTGCGTATGGATGACGTGCCTGAAGAGGTCGTGACATGATTTCTGAGACGTACTCATTTCCGCCTTACACAGTGGAGTTGAAGCACGATGTAGATCAGCTTGAAACTGAAGTGATCATCTGCGGTAGCCGGTCCAAGATCGCGACCCACGCACTGGTCACCGACGTGGCTGCTGATATCATCGCGGACCGCCTTTTCCTTCATACCGCCAATTCAGACCACGTAGATGGCGCATCCTTGTACTCCTTGCAGCTTTCTACAGGCACACTGCTTTGGCGGATCCCAAGGGTACCTCCCGGTGGCTCCATGATTGTCCACCCTCGCGAGAAGTGGATTGACGCCGGGCGCCCCTATGGAACACTTGACAGCTACGTCGTACGAGCCAACTATGAAGGCATCGTCATTGAGCGAAACCCCAGCAGTTGTTACGAGCTAGTCAATCTGACCAAGGCAGCATTGAAAGACGGAAACCAGACCGAGGCAAAGGCCTTGCTCCAAAGCGCACTCGCTACATCAATATCACCAAACACCAAAGCTGAAGTGTTCAGGTGGCTGGGCCAGATTGACGAGGATGAAGGCAACATCAAAGCCGCCATCAAGCACTACGAGATGGCACTAGACTTCAATCCCAAAGCGGCGGTTAAGAGACGACTTGTGGCACTGCAGAAAGAGCAAGGCAAATGTGAGCCACGATCACCTGCCTTGTAACGGACCATAATCGAATCCTAACAACTGACACCTACCACGAGATTGGGACAGCAAGAATCTCTCCTGGAAGGAGCCCTTTTGACATGGGTGATTCGATGTCTGGCGTGGCTATGGTGCAAGGAGGCCACTTTTTGGAGCAGTGGATTGCGGAGTTGCTCATGACGGCATGCCTGTAGGTCAAGTTGACAAGACCCAAGGCAGGATCTACTCACCATGGCAGCGGCGAACACCAGAGCCAAGGTTGTATGACTATCCAGCCACCCTTTTGGACTTGTGGCTGCCAGGGGCAGGGAGTCACAGACCGTGTCCGTTCCGGCCGCTGATTTGAGAGGCGATCCGGGTGAGGTCTAACCAGCCGGATCCGCGTTCATGGTCGGGGTGAGAGGATTTGAACCTNNTGGTCCCAAACCATGCGCGCTAACCCGCTGCGCTACACCCCGTACCGCGGAATATAGCATGCGGTCCGAGAACAAGTCTATTGCACCGTACGGAGATTTATGTAAAGTATAGATTTGTTTCCATTCTCCGCTCACAGTATAATTTTGCATCAAGATTGGCCATGATAGAGATTCGAATCCACGGCAGGGGCGGGCANNTACGCACAGGCATTCCCCAGTTTCGGTCCCGAAAGGAGGGGCGCGCCGGTGCAGGCCTTCGTGAGGACAGATGACAAGCCCATAAGAGTGAGGGCCGAGGTCAGAGAGCCTGATGTCGTGGCCGTTCTCGACTCCGGACTGCTTGATATCGTCAACGTCACCGACGGACTGAAGGACTCGGGAACCATCATAGTCAACACGAAGAAAACGTCCCAGGAGATCAAGGCCAGGTTCGGGAAATGGAAAGTAGCCGTTGTTGACGCCTCCACCATTGCCCGCGAGACTATCGGGGTGCCCATAGTCAACACTACCATGATCGGGGCAATACTGCGGGCCACCGACATAGTCACCATGGCTTCCCTTGAAGAACCTCTGAAGCACCGCTTCGGAGGGAGATGGGGCGGCAATCTGCAGGCCTGTAAGAAGGCCTACGAGGCAACACTGATATTCTAGGAGAACATCGACTTGGGTGCTAAGGGCAAGGCAACAGAACCGTCCTGGAAGGACATAAGGCTGGGTGCCATAGTCACCGACGCCGGCAACGCGGCTCAATACAAGACCGGGGACTGGAAGTCCGAAAGACCCGTGTTGAACAGCGAGAGATGCATCAAGTGCGGCATATGCTACATCTTCTGCCCGGAGGGATGCATTGGCCAGAATCCCCAGGGCTTCTTCGAGGCCGATCCGTACTACTGCAAGGGCTGCGGTATCTGCGCCCGGGAATGCTGGACACAGGCCATAACCATGGTTGAGGTGTAGGGGAGACAATGACAACGCCATTGGTGGGAATGGAAGCATCTGTTGCGGTAGCACAGGCTGTAATGCTGGCCGATGCCGATGTCATCGCGGCATACCCCATCACCCCCCAGACCCACATCGTAGAGCAACTGGCCGAGCTGGTAGCCAACGGCGAGCTGGACGCCGAATACGTGCCCGTAGAATCCGAGCATTCAGCGATGAGCGCCTGCCTCGGGGCATCAGCCGTGGGAGCCAGGACTTTCACAGCCACCGCCGGGCAGGGGTTGGAGCTGATGCACGAAGTGCTCTACGTAGCCTCTGCCATGAGACTGCCGGTGGTGATGGTGGTGGCCAACAGAGCGCTGTCCGCACCGCTGAACGTCTGGGGCGACCATTCCGATGTCATGGCTGTGCGCGACTGCGGCTGGATTCAGATCTTCGCCGAGAATGGGCAGCAGGCTCACGATCTCACGGTCTGCGCCTTTCGAATGGCGGAGGATCCCAAGGTGCTCTTTCCCGTGATGGTCCATATAGATGGTTTTCATCTATCTCATGTGGTGGAGCCACTGTCTCCGCTGAAGAAGAAAGAGGTTGACAAGTTCCTCCCTCCCTACAACTATCCCTATGTCCTGGACCCGGATAGGCCGGTGACCATGGGGGCCTTCGCCGGGCCGAACCTATATGGAGAGGTGAAGAAGGCCCAGGACTTCGCGCTCAGAGCGACCAAGCCAATCATACTCCGGACCTGGAAGCAGTTCGGCAAAGTCAGCGGACGCCACTACCAGCCCGTTGAGCACTACCGATCCGAAGACGCCAGTACACTGCTGCTGACCATGGGGAGCTTCAGCGAGACGGCCATGTCTGCAGTGGACGAGATGAGGGCCAAGGGAAAGAAGGTGGGACTGATCAGACTGCGCCTGTGGAGGCCGTTCCCCTTTGAGGAGATCTGCGAAGCTGTTGAAAAGGCCGAGGTGCTTATTGTTCTGGACCGCTGCCTCTCCTTCGGAGGCCCGGGCGGGCCGGTATGCTCCGAGATAAAGGCAGCTCTGTACCCCCGGCGCAGCAGGCCCA
>JAFNFZ010000171.1:1840-9591 GCA_017885485.1 Chloroflexota bacterium | reverse complement strand
ATCCTGCTCAGCATAGGTTCGCTGGGGGTTCTGGTGGAGCTGCTCCATCCCGGCATCATCCTGCCCGGGGTGATCGGCGCGGCCTGCCTTTTGCTGGCCATCTATTCTCTGGGTATACTTGGGGCCAACTACGCTGGAATAATACTGATAGTCCTGGCTTTCGCCCTGTTCATAGCGGAGGCGTTCACGCCGACGTTCGGACTTCTGACTGCGGGAGGTATCGTGGCTCTGGTAGCTGGTTCAGTCATCCTATTCAGTGGTACATCTTACGAAATCGACCCCTGGCTCATTGCCATAGTGGTGGCTGTCTTGAGTGCCGTCGCCATCCTCTTCATCACGGCTATCCTCAGGGCATATCGGCGTCGCGTCACCACGGGACGGGAAGGAATGATAGGTCAGACGGCGGTAGCCCGAACACCGCTGGAACCCAAAGGGACAGTTTTCGTAGAGGGAGAGCTGTGGAGCGCTTCAGTGGAAGAGGGCAGAGTGGAGGCAGGAGAGGAGGTGACGGTCACTCAGATTGAGGGATTGAAGCTCAAAGTGCGCAGGAAATCTAAGTAGGAGGTGCAAGTATGATAGCGGTGTGGGTTGCGGTTGTAGCTGTAATAGTGTTGTTGTTCCTGGTCCTGCCAGCAGCAGTGAAGGTGGTGGCTCAATACGAAAGAGGGGTGGTGCTTCGTCTGGGGCGTTTCGTGGGCATAAAGGAGCCGGGGCTGCGTATCATTGTCCCATTCATAGATCGGATGTGGAAAGTCGACACCCGCATTGTGACCATGGATGTCCCTGCGCAGGAGGTGATCACCAGAGACAATGTCACCATCAAAGTGGATGCGGTGGTGTATCTGAGGGTGATCAATGCAGACGACGCGGTGCTCAAGGTGGCCGACTACATCAAGGCCACATCTCTTATTTCGCAGACCACCCTGCGCAGCATTCTGGGGCAACATGAGTTGGACGAGATCCTGGGACAGCGAGACAAGCTCAATGCCAGGCTGCAAGAGATCGTCGATGAGCAGACAGACCCCTGGGGAGTGAAGGTCAGCGCGGTAGAGATTAAGGATGTGCAGCTCCCCGAACCGATGCAGCGCGCTATGGCGGCGCAGGCTGAGGCGGAGAGAGACCGAAGGGCTAAGATTGTTCATGCCGAAGGGGAGGCACAGGCAGCAGAGAAGCTGGCCCAGGCTGCAGGAGTTCTTTCGTCGCAGCCCGCCGCTTTGCAGTTGCGTTATCTGGGGGTACTGAAAGAGATAGCTACCGAAAGAACAAACATGGTGATTTTCCCACTGCCCATAGACATCCTGACTGCTTTCATGGGCAAGGGGCAATCTCCGAAATAGAGGGCCACTGACGGGCGACGGGGCTTCAAGAACCCCGTGTTGTGTGGCTGGGGGTGACCGTGGCGGGACGCACATTCGTGGGCTGGAGCTTCTGAGTGCAAGTCCAGCCCTCTTGGTTTTCACGCCGGTGCGGAACGCGCCGGGCTCACACCAGCCACGAATCGATACACATGGCCAGGAAGATGATCCCCAGGTAGGGGAAGGCTGACAGCTTGTAGACCTTCCAGGCGTCCTTTGTGGCTGTGGAAGTGATGAGGCGAGCGCTGGCGCCAATCATCAGAACACCCAGGATCGTGGCCAGGGAGAGATAGAGCAGTCCCAGGTTGCTGTCCGTGAGGTAGAGAGCCAGAGAGGCAGCCAGCAGAGGCAGGGAGAGCAGAATCAGAACTGGGACGGCTTTCGTGAATTCTCGACTCAAAGGGAAGTACCTCACCCCGCCGCTGATGTAGTCGTCCCGGTTGGCCAGCATGACGCTCCACACATGCAGCGGTATCCATATCCAGATCATCAGGCACAGAAGAAGCAGCGGAAGCTCAAAGCGGGGGTTGAAAGCAAACCAGGCGATCAGCACCGGGGCACAGCCTGAGATGGATCCCAGGAAGGGACAGAGCACGGTCTTGCGGCAGACAACCGCCGCCACCGTGCCGATCAGCCCAAAGATGAAGCACAGTGGGTGGAGAACCCAGGCCAAACCGAGGGCAGCTGCGGTGAGTGCCAGGCAAAATAGCAGAGCATTCTCCGGAGGCTGGATGCGCTTCGATGCCAGACAACGACGTCGAGTTCTCTTCATCCGGGAATCAACCTCGCGGTCGATGTAGTTGGTCAGCCCATTGACCCCGCCGCTTCCCAGGGTGATCGCCGCTAAGGCGAGCAGGAGTCGGTCTGTCCCGGGTAGACCACCCGCAGCGACGACGGCAGCGCAGAACCCGATGAATACCAGCAGACTGGTCTCCCGGGGTTTCAATACTTCGATGTAATCCCTGAACCTGCCTACCCTGGCTTTCATTGTGATCAACTGAGTCTCCCCCGCTATTTCGACTTTGGCTGGCCGTATTTCTCGCGCAGCACGCGCTTGAGCACCTTACCCAGGGGATTGCGGGGCAGTTCGTCTACAAACACCACGTAGCTGGGCTTCTTGAAGCTGGACAGCTTCTTCCGACAGCTCTCCATGATCTCTTCAGGGGTGGCCTTCTCGCCCTTCTTGAGAACGACTACAGCCATAACCTCCTGTCCCCACTCCGGATCCGGAACGCCGATGACGGCCGCTTCTTCGATCTTGGGATACGAGTAGAGCGCATTCTCCACTTCTTCAGGGGAGATGTTCTCGCCCGCTCGTATGATCATGTCATCGGCTCTGCCGGCCAGATAGATGTACCCCTCATCATCCATGTAGCCCGTGTCCTTGGTGTGCAGCCAGCCGTCCTTGGTGAATGCCTTGGCCGTTTTCTCGTCGTCCTTCCAGTATCCGGCCATGACGCGTGGTCCCCTGGCCACGATCTCGCCCACTCCGCCTCGCGGGACTTCCTTCCCTTCCTCATCGATGATCCTCACCTCAATATCCGGCATGGGCCTGCCAATGGAGGAAGCCAGCCTCTTCAGCTTCTTTTCCTTTTCCTCCGGTGTGCCGCTGATGACGTGGTCCTCAGGACCCAGCATGGTGATGGTGGAGGCTGTCTCTGTCTGCCCGAAGGCGTTGATGAAACGCACTGTGGGCATGACTTCGATAGCCTTCTTGATCACCTCGAAGGGCATCGGCGCCGCGCCGTAGGTTATGACCCTGAGGCTGGACAGGTCATGCTTGTCGAATTCGGGATGGTCTATGACTCTCTTCAGCATGGTGGGGACCAGCATCGCCCGGCTGGTCTTTTCATGCTCCACAGTCTTCATCCACTCGCCGACCTCGAACTGCCTCATCATCACCAGGGTGCGTCCGCCATAGACTGCGGCCAGCATCGCCTGAACCCCGGCGACGTGATACAGGGGCACGGTCAGCAGGTTCTTCTCCTCCACGTCAGGGCTGGCCGGGTCCACGTTCTCCAGAACGTAGCCTGAGAAGCTCTTGTGATTGAGGGGCACGCCCTTGGGTCGGCCGGTGGTGCCCGCCGTATACATCAGTATGGTGGTGTCTTCATCCTCGACTTCGGTGAACACATCATCCGGCGAGGCGCCGGAGATCAGATCCTCGTAGTAGAGCACATTGGCACCTTTGCCATCGATGGAGATGTAGTTCTTCACGGAAGCCAGACTGGGGCGCATGGTGTTGACCATATCCACATAGCGCTCGCCCATGAATATAGCTACCGCCTCAGCATTGGTCAACATGTAGCCCAGCTCATCCTCCTTGGCCCGGAAGTTCAGGGGGACAAGGATGCCGCCTATCTTGGCTACAGCGTAGTACGTTTCTAGGTACTGGCTGCAGTTGACCTGTATTATGGCCACCCGGTCACCCTTCTTGACGCCCAGACCAAGCAGTGCGTTGGCCAGCCGATTCGATCTCTCATTGATCTGTGCATAGGTGTATCTCCTGCCTTCAAACACCACGCACTCCCTGTCGGGACAGATGGCGCTGGAGATACTCAGAAAATCCAAGGTATTCATGCAGACTTCCTCCCTCTTTCTATCTTCAGAGCCCCTTTGGGCTCAATCCGTCGACTATGCCACCTGCCACCACTGATGTGGGCCGTCTCCGCCTTGCCTGGCCGTCTGATCAGGATCCGGCGCGCCGGTTTTGCAGGGATGCCTTCACTCGTTCCAGGGTCTCGCCACTCGATAATACCAGAGTTGCCAGCTTCTTCTCCAGTTCCAGGCCTTCGCCCAGACTCATGTCGCTGCCCCTGATTATGGCCTCCTTGGCGCAGCTCACCGCCAGGGCAGGCATGGAGGCGATCTTCCGGGCCAGTGCCTCCGCAGTCGGCATCAGGTCCTTTTGAGGCACTACCCGGTTGACCAGGCCTGCGGCCAGCGCCTCTTGGGCATCGATCCACCGGTTGGTCAGGAGCATCTCCAGCGACCTGGCTCTGCCGATGGTTCGGGGCAATGTCTGAGTCCCCCCGGCTGCCGGGATGATCCCCAGCGACGCCTCGGGCAGCCCGAATCTGGCGCCTTCAGCAGCGATCCTCAGGTCACAGCAGAGGGCCATCTCGATGCCCGAGCCCAGAACATATCCGTGAAGGGCGGCAATCACTGGCTGGGGCAGACTCATGAACAGCCCCCAGATGTCGCGTTCCCATCGCACTTGGCGGGCTATTACTGGTGAGGGAGCAGTAAGGAAGTCGCTCAGGTCGGCTCCGGCACAGAAGGCCCTTTCGCCCGCTCCGTTGAGAATAACCACCCTTATGTCCGGGTCGTCCTTGATGGCGCCGATGACTTGACATAAATCATCCCGCATTTGAACGTTGTACACGTTCAGCACCTGAGGACGGTTTAACATAACCCGGGCAACGTCCCCTTCTTTTTCGTAGGTTACTGTTTGGAAGTCGCGGTTCCTCTGGCTCGGGCACATAGTTCTTCCAGTTCGATCTCGGTGTAGTATTTGCCGATGTCGCTCAAGAAATGGGCGTCGCTATTGCTGAGCAGCAGCAACCCGCGCTCCCGCGCGATTCTTGTTACCAACGCTGCGTCGATCTCGTCGTCGTGGGTAGGATTCCTTATCTCCAGGCCATGGATGTTGTCGTCTATTTCGGAGGCAAGGTCCTTGACAGGGGGATAGCCAGGGTGGCCGACGAACCTGAACGTGGTATCATTCGGCAGGTACAGGACCACGATGTGCAGCGGCCCCTTGTCGATCTCTTGGCCGGGGATAATCAGTACCTCGTCGTGGAGCTGCTGCTCCACTATGTCCCTTACTTTGTAGCCATATGCCCTGTTGTAGTGCTCGGTGATAGCGATGCCATCCAACCCGCGAGCCTTCGCAGCTTCCACAATCTTCTTCACGATCTCGAGGGTAGGGGTGTACAGCGATGTCGCCTCACCACAATGCGTGTGCAAGTCAAGCTTCAAGCGTCGGTTTGCCCTATTGCCCTCTGAAGAGAGGCTGTTTCTTCTCACGGAAAGCCCTGATGCCCTCAACCCTATCCTGCGTTGTCTGCAGGATCATGTAGAGGTCGCATTCAAGCCTCAGTCCCTGTGCCAAGGTCAGGTCCATACCCTTGTTGACTGCCTCTTTGACATAACGCAAGGCCACGGGGGCCCCGGAGGCTATTTGAGTGGCTATTGTCTCAGTCTCAGTCAGGACTTGGTCTGCTGGAGCCAGACGGTGCACCAGGCCCATCCGAAGCGCTTCATGAGCGTCTACGGGCTGGCAGGTGAGGATCAGCTCCATGGCCTTACCCCGTCCAACAATCCGGGGCAGCCATTGTGTGATTCCACTGGACATAAGATAGCCGCGGCTGAGGTCGGGGACAGAAAAAAAAGCCTGGTCCGAAGCGATTCTGAGATCACATGCCAGTGCCAGTGCCAGGCCCATGCCAGCGGCGTCTCCGTTCATGGCCGCTATCACCGGGCATTCGATCGAGGCTACGACGGCGGCCACGTTATGACGCAGGGAGAAGTCCTTCAATGCGGACAGGGATGGCGAATCACCCAGGACAGTCCCGGAGAACTGATCCAGGTCTTCACCCAGGCAGAATGCTTGTGCCCTGCCCCCTCCTATGACAACTGCCCTGATATCCTGATCCTGGTTGACTCTCTGGCAGATCTCCTCAAGCTCGGTTGCCATCTGGATGTTGATGGTATTGCCGACGTCAGGGCGGTTGAGGGTTATCCAGGCGATGTGGTCTCTCGTGTCAAACGCGACTGTCTCGTAGCTCATGCTGGATACGTCGTCGATGGGGATACGGACCATAATAGCCAACACACGAGGTGAGTGTCAAGGACGGGGCAGGCTGAGTGTCGAGAAGTCCGTGTCGTTCAAGGGGACTGGTCAAGGAAGCAATTTGAAGGACTGCACATCCACTAGGCCAAGGTCGGTCAGTCTGAGTTCGGGGATGACCGGCAGTGCCAGGAACGAAAGGGTGATGAAGGGTGAAGTAAGGGGGCAGCCGAGCTCGGACGCAACCGTTTCAAGCTTCCCGAGCTTCGCCACAACCGCTTCCAGTGGCTCGTCGGAGAGCAGTCCAGCAATGGGCAGGGGTAGGCAGGCGAGGATCTGGCCGTCCGCGGCGGCGACCAGTCCGCCCTGAAGCCGCTCCACTTCGCTCATGGCAGCGAGTATGTCGGTGTCATCCACTCCCACCGCGATGACGTTGTGGGAATCATGGGCTACCGATGAGGCCAGGGCACCTTTCTTGAGACCGAAGCCTTTGACCAGACTCAGGCCGATGTTGCCGCTGGCTCTGTGCCTTTCCGCCACCACCAACTTGAGGATGTCCCTCTCGACATCGGGAACAACGAAGCCGTCCCTCAGTTTGACCTCGACATCTGTCTTTCTGGTCAGTACCTGGCCGGGCACGACCTCGATGATGGGTCGACGCCTTTTCTCTGCGGGTATTCTCAAGGCTTCCACTCCAAATGGCTTCATCATGACTGTGTGTCGCAATGCCTCAGCAGGAGCACTGCCTTCGTTGAACATGGCATGACCGTCCCGGGCGACGAGTCTGCCTCGATGGAAGACCATCTCGATATGCGGACTGGGCAGGTCGGAGAACACGACAAGGTCGGCCTCGTAACCCGGAGCCACCGCCCCCAGTTTCCGGAGGCCGAAGTACTGCGCCGGGTTGATGCTGGCCATCTGGATGGCACGAATGGGGTCCAGCCCGAGCTCGATGGCCTTTCTGACAATGGCGTCAATATCGCCGTCCGCCAGAAGATCGAGGCAACTGCGGTCGTCGACCACGAAGAAGCAGCGATGCCAGGTTCTGTCGGTCGCGAGAGGCAGCAGGGCAGCCAGGTTCTTCTCCGAAGAGCCCTCCCGCATCATGACCCACATGCCTCGATTCAGCTTCTCCCTAGCCTCTTCTAGTGAAGTTGACTCGTGGTCGGACCGAATCCCGGCAGCAGCGTACGCATTGAGCTCCCTGCCGCTCAGACCGGGGGCATGCCCATCGATCGCCATGTCATGAGCAAACGCCAGCTTGAGCAGGACTTCAGGGTCACCACTGAGGACGCCGGGGAAATTCATCATCTCACCCAATCCAATGGTGTGCTTCCAATCAAGGGCAGTCTGCACACTGTCGGCGCTGATCGTAGCGCCGGCGGTCTCGAGATTGGTGGCCGGCACGCAGGAGGGAACCATGAAAAAGGCATGCAGAGGCAGTGTATCAGATGCCTTGAGGAACTGACGTGCGCCCTCAAGCCCGCAGACATTGGCTATTTCGTGAAGGTCAGTGACTATAGCTGTGGTTCCGTGGGGCACCACGGCCCGGGCATACTGATCAATGTAGAGGAGAGAGCTCTCAACATGCGTATGACCGTCGA
>JAFNFZ010000171.1:0-1824 GCA_017885485.1 Chloroflexota bacterium | reverse complement strand
TACTGTTCATCGTAGTCCAGGCCATAGCCGACCACAAAGACATCGGGGATGACGAAGCCACGATAGTCGATGGGCACCTCAGTCCGGCGATGGGCAGGCTTGTCGAAGAGGGCGCAGACCTTGAGGGAGGCAGGGTTCCTGCGCTGCAGGTAGTCGAGAGTGAAGCGCAGTGTCAGGCCTGTGTCGACGATATCTTCGACAACCAGGACGTGCCTGCCCTTCACCGGAGTGCGGAGTCCTTTCAGAACCCTGACCGCTCCCGAGGTCCTGGTTCTGCCCCGACCGTAGCTCGATAGGGTGAGGAACTCCAGCTCCAGCGGCATGTCCAGGCACCTGACCAAGTCAGCCATGAAAACGAAACAACCCTTCAGAACACCAACAAGAAGAGGATTCCTGTCCCGATAGCTGTCACTGATGTCACGGGCCAGGCTGTCCACAACCTTGGTGATCTCTGCTGCGGACAAAAGAGGTTCAAGATGAGGCAATTGCGGGCTCCCGATTTGCCAGTCTATTCGGACAGCAACCATTATATTGACTCCATCGAAGACCGACAAGAAGGGGGAGGACTGGAGACGCGTGGATGCCGCATCAAGTGCGGCATGACACCCGTTCATCATGTCACTCCTGCGCAAGCAGGAGTCTACGTGACCCCTAACCCGCGTCTGGATTCCCGCGTGCGCGGGAATGAGGAGGCTTACGGGGGCAAGACGAATACGCAGGGGACCCCAGCGCTGGGGTGGGACTGCACCTGCACATAAGCTCCGAAGACCTCGGCGATCATGCCAGGCGTCAGAACCGCGCCGGGCGCTCCATCGGCGACAATGCGGCCCGCCTTCAACATGACCAGGCGGCGGAAGTAGAGGGCGGCCATGTTGAGATCGTGCATGGCCGCGATGATAGTCAGTCCATGCTCCTGGTTCAGTCTCTTCAGAAGCTCCAGTATCTCCACCTGATGATTGATATCCAGGTGTGCGGTAGGTTCATCGAGCAGGAGCAGCCTGGGCTGCTGGGCCAGGGCCATGGCCAGAACCACCTTCTGCCGTTCACCGCCGCTCAACTCGTTGAAGAACCTCCCGCCCAGGTGTCCGATGCCGACAGATTCGATTGCCTCAGTGACGATAGCATGGTCCTGCATATCGCCATCAGAGAGCGCCCTGAGGAAAGGCGTGCGCCCCAGCATGACTACCTCTTCCACCCGGAAGGCGAAGGGCATCTGAAACTGCTGCGGCACCACAGCCACCCTCTGACTCACCGCCTTCCGCCTGGCGTGGCGCAGGTCCAATCCATCGAGGTGGATCTCTCCTTCGATGGCAGGCAAAACGCCGCTGATCAGCTTGAGGAGGGTGCTCTTGCCGGAGCCATTGGGGCCGATCAGGCCGACCATCTCGCCCTCATGGGCTGAAAGATTGGCGTGCTGCAGCTCAAAGCTATCCCCATAGCTAAACGAAACGCGTTCCATCCGAAAGGCCAGCATAGCTAGAAAGCGTACTCCTTTCTGGTACGTCGCAGCAGGTAGATGAAGAATGGCGCTCCTATCAGGGCGGTAATAATGCCCACTGGCAGCTCTCCTGAGGAAATGATGGTTCGGGCCAGCAGATCGGCGATGACTACGAAGGCAGCGCCGACGGCGGCTGAGGCCGGAATCAAGAGCCTGTGTTCAGGACCGAGCACCAGCCTCACCGCATGGGGAACGACCAGTCCCACGAAACCAATGAGTCCACTGATGGAGACTGCCGCGGCGGTCAGGGCAGATCCCAGAGCCAGGATGACCATTTTGTCCCGTTCCACTTCAATGCCCACGTAAGCGGCTCCCTCCTCGCCCAA
>JAFNFZ010000170.1 GCA_017885485.1 Chloroflexota bacterium | reverse complement strand
AGGATGCAGGAGGATTTGCACGATCTTGCCATCGTAGCGGTGCGCCGCTCCGAGAGACCGATTAGCGCTGCGGAGATGAAGCGGCGGCTCAAGAAAGATGGCGTCTTATAGCATTGTCTACAAGCCTTCTGTTGAGAAGGACCTCCGTTCATTGCCCCGAGCAACCGTGATGCGGGTGCTGAGACGCATCGATTCGCTGAGAGACGATCCAGTATCTCATCACCCTCAAACTGACTGGCTCAGAAGGACTTCACCGCATCCGCGTTGGCGACTACCGCGTGGTCTATGGCGTCGATGAAGATGCCAGACAGGTCACCATTCACTACGTCCGCCATCGCCGGGACGCCTACCGTTAGGCATAACCCCGTCGTAACCGCAGCCTCTCAAGCAGAAGACGGTGGGAAGAGTGGGGTGACGAGAGAAGAGGATGAGGCTGTGGCTGCTCACGTGAAGCTCCACGGCATGCCCAGGCGGAATGATCCTTGTCCTTGCGGGAGCGGGCGGAAGTGGAAGAAGTGTCATGGTAAGGCTGCGTAGCAGGGTAGCCTGAGAGAGGTCCACACGACTTAAGCAGGATGGTATACTCTAGACGATCGTTGGGTCAAGACCTCAGGAGGTTCACAGGGTGTTCGTGAAGGCAATCGAAGTCGCGACTGAATTCACACGGCCACTGTTGACGATCGAGCGTTTCTATGGTTCGACTGAGGTTCTTCGGGGAGCCTCATCTCTTTTCTTTGTCAACTCGGATGGATGGGCACTGACGTGCAAACATGTTGCTAACCTAATCGTTGGTGCGGAACAACTTGGCTCTCGGAAACAGCAGTTTGACGGTGAGTTTGCGGCCATGTCAGGGAAGAAGAAGGAGAAACAGATTCGACGAGAACTTGAGCAGAAGTTTCAGGTCGATCGAAAGAAAGTGTTCGAGATCAAGAATAGATTCGTCAATTGTATTGAGGGCCCAACTAGGATCACAATGCATAACCATCCAAGGTACGATGTCGCTGTACTTCACTTCGAGGAATTCACGAGGTTGTTGTGTTCATCATTTCCGGTATTTGCCAAGAACGGGTCTGATCTCAAGCAAGGGAAGTTCCTTTGCCGATTAGGGTTTCCCTTTCCTGAATTCACAAACTATCGCTATGACGCATCGAAGGATACGATTGAGTGGACCGCCACAGGGAAGGATATCACGCCAATATTCCCAATTGAGGGGATGTTGACTCGTCACTTGGTCGACGATCAGCAGAACATGTTTGGTTTTGAGCTTAGCACGCCTGGTCTGCGAGGACAGAGCGGTTGTCCGGTATTCGATGTTGATGGAAGAGTATGGGGCATGCAGTCCGCAACAAATCATTTGGACTTGAACTTCGATGTTGACCAGGAAGTTGTTCGAGGTGGCGTGAAGAAGAAAGTGAGAGACAGCGCGTTCCTGCATGTGGGGCACTGCATTCATGTCGAAGTGTTGAAGGAGTTCCTGAGGAGCAATGGAGTCTCTTTCGAAGAGGCCTGATGTCATTCCCTGGAATGGATAGGGCGAGGTGAAGACGCATCACATGACAACAAGGGAGAGGTGGCGTGCGCGGATTCCTAATCGGATTGCCAACAGTCGACCATTCTCGTGTGCTTGTTGGGTTGTCTCATGGGCGCTCGGGTGATGTTGGTGGGGGGAATGATGAATTGACGGGAGGAGAGAAGATATGGGGGAAGTCGAGAAGGCGAAGGGAGAACTCTTCAGAGTAGCAAAGAAGTGTGGAATGGACCCAAATGACGCTGTTGAGGATTTGGCACAGTCTGTTGAAGAGGCCAATCGTCGAGCAGGGCTGCCAGCTTCTTTCAAGGATGAGAATGACTTCGCCAGATGGTGGATCGTCTTTTTCGAACAGCACACGTTGAAGTGCATCGGTAGATGGCAAGCAAGGTGTGCTAGTCCGAGGGATTATGAGGCGATGCGTAGCCAATGGGGGGATTACGAGGTTGTGTGGCAAGCTGGATGTGAATTTCAGATAGCTCTGGGGAGCTCAAACTTGTTGAAGCATCATCAAGCTTTTCTTGACAAGTTGAGTGCGGAGGGGAAGCCGGTTTCAGCGAGCGACAATGAAGCGCTGCTGAGTTGGTTTCAACGAAGGGAAGATGCAGTGAGGACTGGCTTGGCGTCGCACAAAGAAAAACAGAGGGAAGCGGTGGCACAGACACTGGTTAAGCTGAAGGAATATGACCAAGCGTCCATGCTTGGGAAGATACGGCGCAGAGTATTTCACGTATGAGTGAACGGTGTCAATGCTGGTGCGATGGTTACCACTGGGTGAATGTGAGGGTATTCGTAGGTGCAACAGAGACGATATGCCCATGTTCGTTCAGTGGTGACCGGATCCGGCATGACGCCCTGAACTAGCACCCGGTGTCTCGTTGCGACGGCCTTAACATCATGAGCATCTGATTCTGGACGCTTTTCCTTCGCCCCCAGTGACTATGGTTTCTTCTGGAACACAGTCCAGAAACACAATCCCACACTAACAACTGGCAATCCATGACATGGGGCGACAATGGCGACAAGTGGTGCCACAGTCAGGGAGGGGATTATGGAAGAACAGGAAGCTATGACGGAGGGATTGCAGCTTGTTGAAGGGTCAAAAGTCTGTCTGCTGGGTACAAACGGAGAAGATGGTTTCCCCAATATCAAGGCCATGATGAATGCCAAACATGAAGGCATCAGGAAGATATGGTTCAGCACCAATACTTCATCGAGACGGGTTCAACAATTGATCAGGGACAACCGGGCTTGCGTTTACCATGTGGATGAAGAGAACTTCAAAGGACTGATGCTGACAGGAACGATACAGATTCTCAATGACCTTGAATCACGACGGATGCTCTGGAGTGACGGAGACGAAAGGTACTATCCCCTTGGGGTGGAAGACCCTGACTATACGGTGCTCTGTTTCAGAGCTCAGAAAGGTAACTACTATCACAGGCTGAAAAACATCACCTTCGATATCGACTAGGTCGCGGAGTGTGATACACTGCCTGCATAGATCCATGGAATACCAAAAGGCAATCGCCACACTGCAGAACCTTCTGGACAGGCACTCGCTTGACGCCGAAGAAAGAGAAGCAGTTGTAACTGCCATCGGCGTTCTCAGTTGGGCTTCCTTATCCAAGGGCAAAACAAGAGCACAAAAAGCCAAGCGAGACAAGAGTGCCGAATGGTAACGCCATGCTCTGCCACTCCTCGAAATAATTCCTGCAAATCCCCCACAAGGATAGAAGACGTTGTCGGGCAGCGAGAGAGGAGCAGCGTCAGAATGACCCGTATCAAGCGCCTGGAAACGATAGCCCGCCATCACGGTTTCACTGATTTCAAGTGGATTGACCCAAAGGCCATCATTGTCTCGCAGTGGGTCAGAATGAAGTGTGAATACGGTTGCCCCAACTATGGTCGGATCGCGTCCTGCCCCCCAAACACGCCAACGGTCGAAGAATGCAGGCGGTTCTTCGCGGAGTACCACACTGGCATGGTGTTCCATTTCCAGCAGGTCATCAAAGACACCCGGAAGCGCCGTGCTTGGAGCACCAAGGTCAATGTCGGCCTCTCAAAAGTCGAAAGAGACCTGTTCTTGGCGGGCTATCCCAAGGCCTTCATGTTCTTTCAGGGTGCGTGCCGCCTCTGCGCCGAATGTGTTGCGGCACGTGCAGAGTGCAAGAAGCCAGAACTCTCAAGGCCGACGCCGGAAGCCATGGCCGTGGACGTGTTCGCGACAGTGCGACAGCTCGGGTATCCAATTGAGGTCTTGACCGACCGCTCGGATCAGATGAACAGGTACGCTTTCTTGATGGTCGAGTGAGATGGCTCATTCGTGGGAGTCTGTTGTCTTGTCTCGTAGCTTCTGGTATCATGCTTAACACTGGTACAACAGAGACGATATCCGCACGTTCGTCCGGTGGTGGAACAGCACTAGATGGCAAAGCCCCCTGAAGACCAAATCAGGATATACCAGGAACCGAAGTTCGTCAGGCCTACCCTGATAGCTGCCTGGCCCGGAATCTCCAATGTGGCACTCGAAGCCACAGGCTATCTGAAGGAAAAGCTGGGGGCCGCGGAATTCGCCGAGATTGAGTCCCCACTGTTCTTCGAGTTCGGCGGGGTATACGTGGAGAAG
Organism: Chloroflexota bacterium; assembly: GCA_017885485.1. Classification (GTDB taxonomy): domain Bacteria; phylum Chloroflexota; class Dehalococcoidia; order UBA2247; family RBG-13-53-26; genus RBG-13-53-26. The sequence goes on along the minus strand of JAFNFZ010000170.1, from coordinate 4,164 downwards.
AACCTGGTGCAGCCACCCAGACTGCCTCAGAACAAGTTCTACTACTGGAAGAGAAAGGGGACGGCAAGGCAGAGGGAAGGGGACCTGATCATCTTCATCGGAGAAGCGCAGCCAACCTCCAGAGGTCGCGAGTTCGCCGACAAGATTCTGGGGCTCTGTCAGGGGTTCGGGGTGAACGATGTATATACCTTCGCCGCCGCCCTGGTTTCGCAGTTCACAGACCAGCCCCGGGTCTGGGCTGCCGCTACCGATGATGACCAACTGGCTGACCTGGAGAAGCAGGGGCTGGCCCTGAAAGGGGATTTCTTCATTGCCGGCATGAACGGCCTGCTCCTCTCGGTGGCCCGTGAGAAGGGTATGAGGGCAACGTGCCTGCTGGGAGAGACTCCGCGCTATATGAGCGAGATGAGGAATCCCATAGCCTCCAAAGCGGTGCTTGAGGTCCTGACCAGACTGCTCAAGGTTGACATCGATATGAGGGAGATGAATGAGATGGCCGAGCAGGCCAGTCAGCAGATCGAGGAAGTCGTCAGGGAGAGCCGCCGCCAGTTCATCAAGGATTTCACCGTGCCCCTCTGGGAGCGCTCTGAAGAAGAGGGAGAAGGCTAGCTCTGTGTTGGTTCCGCCGTAGTCTCCCGGCACAGGCTGCCTGTCCCCCGTCATTCGAGCTTCTTTCGTCTATCCAACAGAATCACTGATCTCGATAAGGCTGATCCAGCGTGAGCGGGATTAGCCGCCGGGAAACCGGGAAAGGAGGGCCACTTTGGAGTACTTCCTCAATGAGCAACAGCAAACACTGAGAAGCCTGGCCAGGAAGATTGCCGAACAGAGAATCCTGCCTGTGCGAGCAGAGCTTGATGAGAAGGAGGAGTTCCCCTGGGAGCTGATCAGGGAAATGGCCAGCAGCGACCTGCTGAGGATATTCATACCGGAGGAATACGAAGGACTGGGGGGCGGCTGCCTGGATCTCTGCCTGGTGATGGAGGAGCTGTCCCGGGTCTGCGGCGGCGTCGCCATCAGCTACGGCGCCAACGCCCTGGGAGCCCTGCCTCTGATCAACTACGGGAGTGAGGAGCAGAAGAGGAAGTACCTGCCCGATATCGCCAGCGGGAAAAGGCTCGCCGCCTTTGCCGTGACCGAGGCCACGGCAGGCAGCGATGCGGCTAACATACGGACAACGGCTGTTCGAGCGAATCGGCACTATGTGCTGAATGGTACAAAGCAGTTCATCACCAACGGCGGAGAGGCAGAGATATACTCCGTGGTGGTCATGACCGACCCGGCCAGGGGCAGCCGCGGCGCCAGCGCATTGATTGTGGAAAAGGGGACGCCCGGCTTCTCCTTCGGCAAGAAGGAGAAGAAGATGGGCATCCGGGCCTCCTCCACAAGGGAACTGGTTTTCCACGATTGCCGCGTGCCTGCGGAGAACCTGATCGGCAGGGAGGGCCAGGGCTTCATCATCGCCATTAGGACACTGGACCGGTCCCGTCCCGGAGTAGGTGCACAGGCCGTGGGCATCGCCCAGGGGGCACTGGAGGCCTCGGTGGAGTATGCACGCCAGCGCATTCAGTTCGGTCATCCCATATCGGCCATTCAGGCTGTCCAGCACATGCTGGCCGATATGGCCACCCAGGTGGAAGCCGCCCGGGCTCTGGTCTATGCTGCCGCCAGAACGATCGACGCCGGAGCCAAGAGCTTCAGCGAAGAAGCGGCCATGGCCAAGGTCTTTGCCACAGATACGGCCATGAGGGTGACCACCGATGCAGTGCAGATACTCGGCGGCGCCGGGTATATGCGCGACTACCCCGTTGAGAAGATGATGAGGGACGCCAAGATCACTCAGATATATGAAGGCACCAATCAGGTGGTCAGGAACACCATCGCCTTGGAACTTCTGAAAAGGAAGGCAATGCGGGAATGAACGTTGTCGTCTGCCTGAAGCAGGTGCCCGGGAAATTCAAGATAGAAATCGACCCTCAGACCGGCACCCTGGTCAAGGGGGGCACCGACAACATGATCAACCCCTTCGATATGAATGCTCTGGAGGAGGCCATGCGTCTGAAGGAGAAACACGGCGGGAAGGTTTCCGCCATCAGTATGGGCCCCTCTGAGGCGAAGGAATCGCTGAGAGAGGCTATCGCCCTCGGCGCGGACGAGGCCGTCCTGCTGTGTGATCCGGCCTTCGATGGCTCGGACACCTGGGCCACCTCGCATATTCTGTCCCTCGGCATCAGGAAGCTGGGGCAGCCCGACATGGTAATTTGCGGCAGGCAGACCATTGATGGGGAGACCGGCCAGGTGGGGCCGGAGCTGGCTGAGATGCTGGGGCTCCCCTTCGTGTCCTGTGTCAGCAGGATAGAAGAGGTGGCGGAAGGGCACGTGAAGATGCAGAGAATGGCCGAGGAGGGCCACCACGTCGTTGAGATGCAGTTGCCCGGAGTGATCAGCGTGGTGAAAGAGATCAATGTGCCCCGTCTGCCATCCCTCCGCGGACTGATGCAATCGAAGAAGGCCAGTATCACGGTCTGGAACGCCCGGGAACTGGGTGTGGATGTGGCCATGGTGGGTTCCAAGGGTTCTCCGGGCCGACTGGTCAAGGTCTCCCGTCCTCAGAGATCCACCCGGCAGGAGTTGCTCCAGGGCAGCCTGGAGAGCCAGGTGGAACAGCTCATCGGGAAGCTGAGAGAGGCGAAGATACTGTAGCGGGCGGCAGAGTGAACATGGTTATGAAGAGCAACAGCCCCGGCGAAGTCTGGATACTTGCCGAGCAGGCCGACGGCATGATAAGGGGAACGGCCCACGGGTTGATTTCCAAAGGGCGCCAACTGGCCGACGACCTGGGCACGAAGGTCTCTGCATTGTGCTTCGGCCACGACGTGGCGGGAGTTGAGGGACTGATCGCCTGCGGGGCCGACAGAGTCTACCTGGTTGATGATCCGGACCCGGTCAACCACGACGAGGAATCATGCGCCAGGGAGCTTGTTGCCCTGATTCGCCATCACCAACCGGCAATCCTGCTGGCCAGCGCCAGCCTCTGGGGTTCTTCATTGATCCCCAGAGTGGCCGCCGCGCTGGAAACCGGGCTGGCCGCCAACTGTACCGCGCTCGAAATCGATCTTGAGAGCAAGCTGCTGATGCAGACTCGATCGGCTCTGGGGGGCAACGTGCTGGCCACGATGGAATGTCCGGAGAAGAGACCCCAGATGGCCACCGTGCGCCCCTACGCATTCAAGAGAGGCGCCGCAGATCAGTCGCGGCAGGGCGAGATAGTCAGAGTGGACCCGGAGAAACAGCCTGTCACCTCCAGAACCAGGCTGCTCAACGTGATCAACGACCTTGACCAGAAGGTTAAACTGGAAGAGGCCGATATCGTCGTGTGCGGCGGCCGCGGACTGGGCAAAGCGGAGAACTTTAATGTCATCGCTGAACTGGCCAAGGTCCTCGGTGCCGCTCTGGGGTCTTCAAGGCCTCCGGTGGACGATGGCTGGATCGCCTATTCACACCAGATCGGGCAGACGGGCAGGAGCGTCGCTCCCAGGCTGTACATAGCCTGCGGCATCTCCGGGGCCCCCCAGCACGTGGCCGCAATGCAGACCTCGGAGATCATCCTGGCCATCAATGAAGCCCCTCAGGCGCCTATCTTTGAGGTGGCCACCTACGGTATTGTGGGCGACCTCTTCAAAGTGGTGCCCATGCTCACGGCCAGATTCAGAGAGCTTCGCGGCTAGCAGCGTCACTCATCAGGACACTGCGCAGGCTGAGGCCCGGACGAGGTGCAGAACCACAGCATGAGCACCCCTGCGGCCAGTCCCAGTGATCCACCGTAGACGAAGGTGGCCCATGAACCGAAGTGTTCCCACAATGTCCCGGCAATGAGGCAGGCAGGCAGGGCCACCAGTCCGATGAAGGTGTGCAGGGTCCCCAGAGCGGTCCCTCTGACGTCTTCAGGAGCCAGGTCACAGGCGAAGGCCCGTTCCGCGCCCACGACCAGGGCATGGACCAGACCGTACGATACGAAAAGGGCCACCAGGGCCGCTGTGGAGTCCAGGAAGGCAAACCCGATACTGGTCAGCCCGAAGACCAAGTACCCCAGCGCCAGCACCTTTCCCCTGCCCACCCTGTCCGAGAGGATGCCGGCGGGGATGGACACGAGCGCGTACACCA
>JAFNFZ010000169.1 GCA_017885485.1 Chloroflexota bacterium | reverse complement strand
TCGAGAAATGCCAGGCCGTGGAGGAACAGCCATTCTACGTTTGCCAGATCTGCGGCAACACGGTGGAGTGCAAGGCTCCAGATAAGTGCCCGGTTTGCGGGGCGCCGGCGAAGATGTTCAAGCGCGTCCTCCACGGCCTGGCTTTTCTCGAGTTTGCTCAGGGCAGCCTGGAACAGGCCGTGATGGAGTTTCTCTACCTTGTTGGCCAGGTCGAAGCTGTTCTTGGCCTTGCCCTGGTTCTCACTCTCCGCCTGCTTGATGAATCCCGGATACATCTCCGTGAACTCGTGGTTCTCGCCGCTGATCGCCACCTGGAGATTCTCCTTAGTTGACATAATGCCTGAGATCACCTTGAGGTGATTTCGGGCATGCACTGTCTCTGCCTCTGCTGTGGCACGGAACAGTCGGGCTATCTGCTTGTGACCCTCTTCATCGGCCTTCTCCGCAAAAAAAAGATACTTCCGGTTAGCCTGGCTCTCCCCTGCGAAAGCTGATCCGACGTTCTCATTTGTTTTGGACATCACTTACCTCCTTACTTGTTCTTCCTTTCCTTTGCTTTCAGGTGCTCCTTGCGCATGCACTTGTCCATCACCACCAGTAGCCCGGCTGATCTCGCTCTGGCGGCTGCTGCTTCGTTCACCACTCCTTCCTGCATCCAGACCACTTTTGCTCCTATGGCGATCGCCTGTTCCACAATTGCTGGCGTTTCCTCGGGACGCCTGAAGATGTCTACCACTTCCACCGGCTCCCCAATCGACGCTAAGTCAGGGTAGCAGGTTTCCCCCAGTATCCAACTGAAGTTCGGGTTCACCGGGATAATTCTGTATCCCTGCTCCTTCAGGTAGGACGCCACTCTGAAGCTGGGCCGTTCTGCTTCCGGCGAAAGCCCCACTATGGCCACGTTGCGATAAGTATCCAGTATCATCTCAGTTGTTTGTGCTTGATTGCCCATGAACCACCTTGACACACCGCTACTTCAGATGATAAGGTGAGGGGTAGGAGGTTGTCAATGCCCTTCAAAAAGAAGCCGCTGACTGAAGCCCAAGACGAGCATCTGCTATTCGATCTATTCATGCTCCACCTGAGAGCGGAGAACTGCTCATGGAACACTCAACGCCAATATGGTATCACCCTCAAGCAGTTCTCTCAATTCCTAGTTGATATGGGTATGCCCACAGAACCCGCCAGGATAACCAGGGAGCACGTCGAAAGCTTCATCGACCATCTGTTCAAGACAGGCAGGAAACCGGCTACGGCGAGCGGTCGCTACAATGCCCTCCATAGATATTTTATATGGCTAATCGAAGAAGGGGAAATCAAGGAATCGCCCATGAGGCACATGAAGCCTCCCAAGGTGCCCGTGCAACCAGTCAATCTTCTATCTGACGACGATATCAGGAGCCTCCTCAAGGTTTGCCAAGGGCAGGATTTCAAGAGCCGCAGGGATATGGCCGTCATTCGTCTGCTACTCGATACCGGCATGAGGAGAGGGGAACTGGCTGGGCTCAAACTGGAGGATGTGGATTTCGTCTCACAACTGATAAGGGTGTTGGGCAAAGGGGATAAGGTTAGAGTGGTGCCTATTGGCAACAAGAGCGCCAGGGATCTGGGAAGATACCTGAGGGCACGAAGTCAACACCATCAGGCTTCGCGGCCCGAGTTGTGGCTGGGGTGGCGTGGCCCTGTGACAGGAAGCGGCATAAACCAGATCATCAAGAATCGGGCAGCTCGGGCGGGGATAGGCAAAGCCTATACACACCTGTTCCGACACACCTTTGCCCATATCTGGCTGGCATCCGAGGGCACCGAGGGCGACTTGATGCGCCTGGCCGGCTGGCACAGCAGAACCATGCTGGGACGCTATGCTGCCAGCAAGGCCGATGAGAGGGCCAGGGAGGCCCACAGAAGGCTGAGTCCGGGGGATCGGTACTGATGGGCCAAACGACTGAGAGGCGATGCGCTCACCCGGGGTGTACGACAAAGCTCAGCCAATCCAATCCTGGGAGATACTGCGAAGTGCACAAGCGTCTCCATACTCCAGAAGAGGATACCCCCGTGAAGCCCATGGGGGGAAAACCGCGACGCGCCGCCACGCGACCCACGCTCGAATTCTGCGAGAAGGTTCTATCTGTCGACCCAGCCGATGGCGAGCAGTTCGAAGCGTTCCTGCATGAGTATCATCATGCATACCACCTGATGAGGGAGGACAATCCTGCCCTATCACGTGAGGAAGCCTGCGCAGCTCTTGATGCTGGCGGCAATCGAGGAGTACACTGGCCCGACGTATTCGTGGCAAGGCAGTTCGAACTCCGCTTGATTATCGATGGACTCTTTCGAGATGGAGATGAGGGGCAGGGGATACAGGAGTTGAATGGCGCCCTAATAACCTGGCAGCTACCTCCCCAGGTGAATTATGACGGCAGTGGCAGGCCACGCAGGGCATTCCACCTCTACCCGGATGGTGCCTCTTCAGGTATGCACATCTTCCGAATGTGCCTCAGGGATATCTACTTCCACTTCGATACCCTAGAGAAGATCAGGCCAAACACGAGGCAGATACTCTTCGGGAAAGAGGTTGCCAGAGCAAGACAATTGTTGAAGCAAGGTATTACCTACGCAGAAGTCCAGAGCATGTTGAAACAAGAATTTGGAAAGAGCGTGGGGGTGAGACAACTGCAAAACCTGAAGTAGGTACTTGACAGGCAGAGTACATTTCCACCCTAGACTGCCCTTAGGTGAATTCAGAAGCCTTCGGGCAGTTTCCTTTTGTGGAGGTCTCATGGCAACGGAACTGGAGAAGCCCTTCTACAGGATCACGGAGGCCGGCAGGATGCTGGGGTGCTCGAATGATTGGCTCAGGGAGGCCGAACAGTTGGGGCGGCTTCCTCCATCACGGAGAGACCTGAACGGCTGGCGCGTCTATACCCCCAGCGATATTGAGCGCATCAAGGCCATCATGGTGCCTGAGGAGAAATAGACACTTGGCCTTCGACTCCCGCGACATGGCAGCTAGAGGCAAGATCGGCGGATATGCCCGTGCTGCCAAGTATTGCCCCGACGAACTGACGGGTGCAGCCCGACAAGGCTTCATGGCTCGCTTCTATCGTGACTTACCTGACGGACTGAGCCAGGAAGAGGCCGACAGAAGAGCCAGGGCATTGCTCAATAGTCACATGGCCCGGCTGGCTTTGAAGTCGGCCAAAGCCAGAGCGAGATAGATCCTTATCCACAGGAGATGAGTGAATGAATGACAACCCCCACAAACCCGTTGACATGGTCTTGGTTTGTATCGACTGCCAGCGCGAGTTCACCTTCACCATTGGGGAGCAGACGTACTATGCCAGTCGTTCGCTGACAATTCCACCCCGCAGATGTAAGCCGTGCCGCGTCGAACGGCGTGCCCGGTTGGTGCCCGATCCCAACAGTTGGGAGGGCAGGCGATGAGCACCGCGACCAAAGACGAACTGAAGGCCCGCATTGATCTGGTTGAGTTGATCAGTCGCACAGTCCAACTCAAGAAGGATGGGAACTGCTTCAAGGGACTCTGCCCACTGCATAACGACACGCATCCGTCGCTATGCGTCTGGCCGGACCAACGCCGATGGGAGTGCTTTGGATGCGGGAGGAAGGGCGACTGCTATTCATGGATCCAAGAGACCGAGCGAACCGATTTCAGGGGTGCTCTTGACCGATTGCAGGGAGAATACGGCGATGGGATTGTCACCGCAAAGACGCAGGCGGCCACGACCTGGAACATCACCGATGTTGACGGCAATATCCTGGCGCAACACCTCCGCATCGACCTGCCGAGCGGGAAGAAGACCTATGAATGGCGACACAAGGACGGGACGAAGTCGAAGGATGGAGAAATCAAGCCCGCCAGATTGCCGCTCTACGGGCTGGCCAATCTGTTCTCATCCCCGGCAACGGGCACCATCATCATCGTTGAGGGAGAGAAGGCTGCGGATGCCCTGATCAAGCAGGGACACACCGCAGTCGGAACGGTGACAGGGGCTGCCTCGTGCCCGGATGAGGAAGCATTTCACCCATTGGTAGGATTCAATGCCAAGGTGTGCCCGTGGCCTGATAACGACCCTCCTGGGTATGCCCACATGGACAAGGTGGCCAAACATCTCCTGAAGCTCGGGATCGAGCCCTACCTTATTAGATGGGAAGGCGCCCCGCCGAAGGGTGACGCCTATGATTTCATATCTGCCAATGGGCTGCGGGGTGCTCTGACCGTTGAGGATCTGCTCGCCGATGCCAAACCGTGGCCGATAGAACAGCGCCCGTCCGAGAAGCCGATGGCCGTCGATGAGGCGGTTGAGCAGAGCATACGGCTGCTCTCAGGCCATACCATCAGACTGAGGGCGGTGGACATCAGGCGAGAACGGACCGGCGTCCATGCAAGGGTAAGCGTCTTCTGTGATTCGACACTGCTGGCATGGGATACCTTCAATGTCCAGAGGGATGCGGAACGCAACCGATTGGCCAAGAGTGCAGTCGAACGGCTGCCCGAGGGACTGGATACGCTCTGCGATGCGCCCACATTGAAGGGACACCTGGACCAGTTCGCCGCGGATGTCTGGCCGATCTACCTCGGTTCAACCTTGGGTGCTCCGATGGTGGGACTCCAGGAGTTGTCGCGGTTGCCGTTCATCTTGACGCCTTACATCGTCAGTGAGGCAGGGACCATCATCTTCGCGCCTCCCGGCAGGGGGAAGTCGTATCTCGCCCTCTGTATGGCCGTCTGCATTGACGCTGGCCTCTCAACATTCTGGCCGGTGCAGCAATCAAGGGTGCTGTTCGTCAACATCGAGCGTTCGGAATCTTCACTTCAGCGCCGACTGACGATGGTGAATAAATGCCTCGGCCTGGACCAGACACGCCCCCTGCATTTCTTGAATGAACGGGGCAAATCGCTTCTAGATATCGCCGACCGGGTGAAGGCAACTATCCGCAAGTATGGCACCCAGGTGCTCTTCCTTGACAGCATCAGCCGCGCCGGCATGGGTAGCCTCATTGAAGACCAGACAGCCAACAAGTGCGTCGATATCCTGAATTCACTATCGCCCACATGGGTGGCTATCGGGCACACATCCAAGGCAGACGAAGGCCGGCTCTTCGGGAGTGTCCATTTCACCGCAGGGTGTGACGTTGAGGTAGGCGTGCTGACTCAGGAGAAGGCGAACACCCTCGGGCTCGGGCTCCAGGTGACGAAGGCAAACGACATCAGCAGGGGTGGCGATATGTTCACGATGGCCTTTGAATTCCAGGATACCGTGCTGACAGCCATCAGGAAGGCAAGACCCTTTGAATTCGGGGAATTGGCCATGAACAGGAAGATATCACCGACGCAGGAGATCAAGCAATACCTGCTGGAGAAGGGTGAGGATTGCGCCAAGGAGATCGCCGAGAATCTGCACCGTAACTACAGCAACGTGGTGGCCCTGCTCAATGGCTCGGATGAGTTCATCAAGACCCGGAAGGAAGGCAAGGTCCAATTCTGGGGAGTGAAGGCAGAGATACGATGATCCAGATAGGTGCCAATGTATTGTTTGCCATTATAGANNATACATAACATCTTGCCTCTATACGGGGGGCAAAACATCGAAACAAAGCGTTTTGTTCGGGGAATGGGCCGATGTTATGCCCTATCTGGGCGGGGCAATACATCAAGGCAAAACATGGAAGGGCAAAACATAGGGCAAAACATGGGGTCAAAAAAACAGTCCGGGATATGGGTAGGTCGCCAGGGCGCAGGGCTAATGCGCCGGCTCGAATCGGCGAGACCTTCGAGGGCGTATCCCACCCCCTGGTGGGTCTCCTTCGATAACACGCATTATCATAAGTGATTTCTGTACCAACTTAGACGATGATCTGATATGATACATAGAATCAGGCGATATAGTGCCAGGCTCACCACGATGGGCAGCTCTGGAGGTGACTGTGAATTGACCTATCGGGCGCTGATCGAGCGCGTCATTCAACACGAAGGGGATATTGCCGAGATCACCAAGGCCTTGCGATTGTGCCTCCTCAACCATGTGCACCCGGTGGCGGTGATATTCGAGCCTGATCGACTGCGGCCACTGGGCCACCACCCGGTGATATCCAGCACTTATGATGGAGGTGACAATGACGCCTGAAGATGCAGTCACGGCCCCGGACAATACACGCTGCCAGGCGACCACGAAGGCGGGTCTTCCATGCAGGGCCCTGGCCGTTTCTGGCTCCCCCTTCTGCAATATGCATGGCCCCACTGCAAGGGCAATTCAGGCTCTTGGAGGTAAGCACCGCGCCAATGCTTATCGCCTAGAAGACAAGATGTCTCCACGAATGAAAAATGTTGTCACATTGCTCTCGAACGCGGCGGCGGAAGTGCACGAGGGACGAATCAGCCCGTCACAGGGCAGCTCTTTGGCCACCATTTGCGCCACTCTGGTCAAGGCCCTGGAGACTGCCCAGATTGAGATGAGACTTTCCGTCCTGGAAGTGAAATTACGAGGAGATGCCAATGGGTTTGAAGACTAGACTACACCGCATGGAGAAACTAGGCCGCTTACATGCGCCCAAGCAGCGCCCGGCCACTGTCGAACACACAGCTGGGCAGTATTTCGTCCTGGATCCTGCCGGCAGAACACCCATAGGTGACGCGTCCGGATTCCAGCAATGGATGGCGGCTGGCAATCGAGCGTGGGCAATAATCGAAGGCCTGACACCAACAGGAAGTGAACTTGTCAGGCGCATCGTCGCCGGCGAACGTACTGATCGATTAAAGGAGCACAAATAATGCCAAGAAAAGTCAAAACTATTGAACAGACGCAGCCACTCGAAGAGCTGGTGATGCAAACATCCTACCGCGTGCGTGATAACTCACTGACCGAAACAAAGGAAGCTATCATCCGCATACTCCAGCCCAGGGCCACCTATTCCTACGACGGCTCAAGCACTCATTTCCTGCCTTTGCCCTCATCGCCTGCGGTTGCCATCAATAGGGCGGGTATGCCGAGCGAAGCCGACAAGCGGGAACGGCAGAGATTTCAAGCTGCCCTAACTGAAGTCACCGAGAAGGAAAACACTCTGCGAGCCACGGCCCAGAAGGCAAACGGCATGATTCCAACGCTTTTTGAATGGGCAGTGTCTCTCGGCAAGGCTGAGGACAGGTTGCTCATCTCAGCGCCCCTGACTGAACAGGACAGGCCAGCCGTCGAGAGCTACATCGCAGAGCATCGCCGCTATCTGAGAACGTGCCAGGCATGGTGCGAGAAGTTGAGGTTTTGAAGATGGACAGACGTATTCGCAGAGCGCCCGTTGGCAGCACTCCGAGCCTATTGGATGAGGTCCGAACATACGAGCGCCGGTTGCAGAGGCGGAGCAGCCGACTGAGCAACGAGGTTTCGGATTGCCGGGTAGAAGCCAAGACAGCCCCGACCAAAGGGGGCAAGATTGGAGCAGCCGTCAGACAGGCATTCAAGGAAATCCAACTCGATAGCGTAGCCGGGGAGCTGAAGCTCGGCCAGTACCTTGCCCGGAAGCTGAAGGTGACAGCCGAGGCCGGTATCCTGGACNNGCATGGATGTGGAGTTGGGTATGCTTCGGGCGATTATGAAGAAGCTCGGCTAGTATGATGGCCGGGTTGTAGGTTCTCCCGGTTGTCTGAGAGAAGTGGCCGGGGGCGGAAGCCCTCTCCGTTCCTGGCCCCTCTTCTCCCTTTGTATCCAGGCTGGGGTTGACATCCCCCAGTCAGTCTGCCTATCATCAGGGCGGATTTCCTACACGAACCACAGTCGGGTCAGGTTGCCAGACATCTGGTACCCAAAGGGGGCAGGGCAACGCAATGTCACTGCCCGTTGAGGGTTCTGAGTGGGTGCATCTTTTCGATGTCTTCCGTACTCCGCGGCTAGGTAGGCAAGAGGCTGTATGACTGACAATGGCGGACGAGCGCCCAGTCGTGGGA
>JAFNFZ010000168.1 GCA_017885485.1 Chloroflexota bacterium | reverse complement strand
CTGTCCAGTATTGTGGGCTATACTGGACGATAGACAGAACTGCGACCTTCGAACTCGCCTTCAGTCTACGATATCGCCAGTGTCCGAGATTTGAACGCGTGGCCTGCTGCCAAAGCGTGGATCTTGATCCTCTCAAGCGTGACGTTCCCATTTGTGACCTTCTGGCTTGTTATTAGGGTGACCTTCTGCGTTGAGCATGACGCAGGCCCAGCGCCACCCCGCGAGTCAAGGGATCGGAAGTGACTTCTGTTTCCGCTGTGACAAGGGAACGCGCAATTGCTTGCCTGCTGATCATGGTGTTGGGCATCGACTTGTTCGGCTTACCTTCAGCGCTCCTCTCGTAACACCCATCCGCTCAGGGTATTGAGAAGGCTTCTTGGCATCACTCTTATCAGAACCGAATGTATCAGCCAGTTCCGTATTCCTGGAATGTACAGAGGCTTCTCTTGTTTGAAGGCTTTCATGGCCTTGCGCGCCATATCTGCTGGATCACCTAGTCCGCTAATCCGATACCACCAGACTCTTTCCGGAAATCCTCCACGACTGAGAAGGGGCGTCTTGGTATATGATGGGTTGAAAGTGAAGACTCTAACTCCAGTACCTTTGAGCTCCTCGTTCACCGCTTCACTGAGGCTTTGAATGAACGCCTTAGAAGCACCATACGTCGCGTGGTAGACCGTTGGCTGGAAGGCTGCAGCGGATACCACGTTCAGTATCCTGCCTTCCCCAGCCTTCACCATATCTGTCATGAAAAGCCTCATCAACTTCAAGTAGGCGATCACATTTACCTTAACCAGCGACTCGTGATCTCCAAGAGGTATTTCACTAAAACAACCATAGTGCAAGATGCCTGCGTTGTTGACCAGCACATCTATCTTGTCCACAGTTCGTTTGACAGAATCGTATAGATCCTCGGGACCCCTACTATCTGAAAGGTCTATAGGCAACCCTGATACTCTAATCCCATACCTGCCTGCCAGCTCAGTGGCCCATGTTTCTAGAATGTCCTTTTCAGACGGATGACATCCCAGTAGAAGATTGCTTCCCTCAGCGGCAAAGCATCTCGATAGTTCCCTGCCGATTCCAGATGAAGCGCCCGTAATCAGGACGTTCTTGCCTCTTAGATCAGACTTCGGCAAATTGCTGAACCTCCGAGTCGGAAAGGAAGGCAGCGTTCTGCAGACAGTACGCCATCAGCCTTCTTGTTTGATGCTCAGGAAACGCAGATGCTGAAACTGGATTCTATGTGTGACTGTTGTCAGATGCCCTTTTCAAGCACGTGTATGCACATGGCAGCCTCTTCAACACCTATGTTGCCGCCGCCGTTTTCGGCAAGAGCTATGCGTGCCCCGGCTACCTGACGGACTCCAGCTTCACCTCGGAGTTGTGTTACCAGCTCATGAATTTGGGCTAGTCCAGACGCGCCTATGGGATGCCCTCTGCATTCCAGTCCGCCACTGGTGTTTATAGGCTTGGCGCCGCCAAGTTTAGTGGCCCCCGACATCGCGTAGGGCCCACCCCCTCCCAGGGGGCAGAAACCCATAGCCTCAGTCTGATGAAGCTCACCAAAGGCGGTGGCATCATGCAGTTCTGCAGTATCGATGTCCTTTGGTCCCAGTCCAGCAATATCATAGGCTTGTTTGGACAGTCTTTCGCCGATATCGGTCTCATCAAGTCCTCTATCGGCCCCCTGACCCAGCACGGATGCCAGTATCCTGACCGGTCGTGGATTGCCAAGCTTCTTGAGGAATCGTTCTGAACAGACAATGGCTGCTGCAGCGCCATCACCGACAGGCGCGCACATTGCTCTAGTCAATGGATACGCAACGGGTTTGTCTGCCATTATTTCCTCAACGGTCATGGGATCCTGATATTGCGAATGAGGGTTCAAGGATCCATGCCAATGGTTCTTCGAGCAGACTACGGCCAGATGGTGTTGGGTTGATCCAAACCGATCCATATGCCAGCGCGCGGCAGCAGCGTAGGCATCCATGAAGATGCTGCGACCCTCTCCCGGGGCAGTTTGTCCTTCTGGTATCTTGACCTTGAATGTCTTGCTGACCTCCATGATCATGTTTATATGCTGCAGGAAGTTCTCTACATCCATGCAGGAGGCATATGCTCCGAGCGAGACATTCTTGTCGGGATGGCTGATTTTCTCCGAGCCAAGTGCCATTGCCACGTCATACATGCCAGCCCGGATGCCGGCATACGCGAGGTGTAGGGCGGTCGAGCCTCCGGCGCAGGCGTTCTCCACATTGGCAACGGGTATTCTATCGATCTTCATCCCTCGAAGAATCACCTGCCCCCGGATTGAGTGCTGATTGGAGAACATACCCCAGAAGGTATTGGAAAAGAACACTGCCTGCATATCTTGAGCAGTCAAGCCGGCGTCGTGGAGCACGAGTCGAATGGCCTCTTCCGCCATTGAGCGCACAGTCCTGTCGGCGTACTTAGCGAACCGTATCATGCCCACGCCGATAATATAGACGTTGTTCATGGCTGGCGTATCTCCCTCAGCAACATCTCTCCGGCGGCAAGAGAGAGGGAATCATTGGATCCATCCTCTATCATGCCTGCTCTGGCGTCTCTAAACAGCTTCTCTATAGGGGCATCCTTGGTCAAGCCGTGTCCTCCGAATAGCTGTATGGCTTCACTGGTCACCTTGAACGCCACCTCCGTGCAGTAGACCTTCGAAGCAATGGAGTACTGCACCAGGGGTGGTGTAGTGTTCATATTGAACACCATCGCGCTTCGTGAGAACGCTCTGGCTGTCTCAATACCAATGAACATGTCGAACAACTTCCTTTGTACCATCTGATGTTGGCAAAGGGGTTTGCCACCCTGCACCCGGTCGCGGCTGTACTGTATGGCCATGTCGTAGGCTGCCTGCGCCACGCCTGTGAAATACGCTCCCATGGTTGCATTGGCATGCCCGAGAGTCAACTCGGTGATTGCCTCGTAGCTCTCGGGGTCAATAATCATGTGTTCATCAGGACATACGGCATCATCGAAGAATATCTCACCCTGCGGCAACTCCCTTTGTCCCATCTTGTTGAGCGGCTTGCCTCTGGAAACACCAGGCTGATTGAGCTCGACTAGGGCTATGCCTCCTCCGGCGAAACCCATCTTGGGGTCGATGTTGACAAAGAGGGCTGCATCTGACGCAATAGGTCCATTTGAAACCCACGCCGATTTCTGACCATTGAGAACCCATTTGCCCCTTTTCTTGACCGCTCTAACCTCTTGAAAGGCACAAGGGTCGCGGAAGAAAGGAGTTCCAGCCATCAGGTTGTCGGAACCATGGGTCGGCTCGGTTATGGCCCAGCAGCTCATCACGCTGGCATCCCTACAATTGACAAAAGGAGTAACGAACTTGTCTATGAGGTAATCGTCACAAAGCAGAGTTGCATAGAACGAAGAGAAGCAACTGCACCCTAGAGAAACAGCGAACCCCACGCTTCCATATGCCAGCTCCTCCCAGAAGATGTGTACGCCCAGCGGGTCGAGNNCACTCCCAGTAAGGGGAGCCTTTCTTGATCACATCCTCTGGAGACATTCTGTCCAGCTCTATGGATGCTGGCCTAAGCACCTCAACGGCGAACTTGTGCACCTCGTTCTTTAGGAGTCTGTGTTCCTCGGTCAGATCGAGATTCAATTCTGTGTATGACATTGACCAGACCTCCGACTCTGCATTATCCCCGGCCGATCGTTCTTGGACCGACTGTCAAGCGGCGGAACCCCAAAGAATGACGCTATCTACTTATAGTCCTCAAACTTGTACATCCTCCCCACTCCCTGGTCAGCTAATTGCTTTAGCTCACGCGTTAGAGGCTTCTCTGTGAGTGTCTTGGGGAGTTCTCCTAGAACATGGAGGTACGAAGGGATATAGTTGGCTGCTAACTCCTTCTTGCATAGGTCGAAGATTGACTTGGGATCAATGGTGTGATTCTCCAACGGGGATACGGCGGCGACCAAGTCGCTCTCTCCCGGCGCGCCTGAGGCAGCCGGAATCCCATAAACACAGACCTCGCTAACGTCCTCGTGCTTCCCGATTACCGTCTCAATATAGTCAGGTTGGATGAAATCTCCCGCCCTGCGGAGTTCGGTACCCTTCCTGTAGTCAAAGAAATACCAGCCATCTTTGTCTTTGTGCACCATATCGCCGGTCCTCAGCCAGCCACCCCTCGTCTTCTCCTTAGACTCCTCCGGCTTTCCGAGGTAATCAACCTTTGTTTCGCCCCTAAGCTGTCGGCTGATCAGCTCACCAGTCTGCCCCACCGGGACTTCACTGTCGTTCTCGTCCACCACCTTCATCTCCATCACTCCGGGAACAGGCTTGCCGAATGAACCTATTGGGCCCTCTCCTATCGGCTTGTAGGCAAACCCACCCTCCACTGAACCATACCATTCCAGGACCTTCACATTGAACCTTTTCTCGAATCTTTCCCAGAGAGACGGAGGTGTACCGGCGCTGAGGACCACGCGCACTGGATTATCAGCGTCGTCTTTTCCTACTGGCTCGTTGTATACACTGGCCATCATGCCACCCAGAAGTGAAAAGGAGGTGCAACCGTACTTCCGGCATATGTCCCATATCCTGCTCTTGGTGAAGCGGGCACTGAAAACCGCTTTGATGCCCATGCTGAACGCAGGAAACAGGGTGACTGTTTGAGCATTGCCGTGCGTTAAGGAGAGTCCGTTGTAGAGGACATCGTCGTTCCCGTATTTCCAGACGATCTTGGTGAGGATGTTGAACAGTCCGGTTCTGTTGTTTCGTATGGCTACGCCCTTAGGGTCTCCAGTCGTTCCCGAAGTGTAGATAATCTGCATAGGATGGCGGACGTCCATTATTTGCTGCTCTACAACCTTCCATGAGGTCCTCTCGAGGATTTCGTTCAACGCATGGTACTTCCCTGTTACCTCGATACCCTGTTCAGGTCTGTAGGCAACCGAGATTAGCTTCAAAGAAGGCAGATCCTTCACTACCTCTTCTAGCTGGTCCAGGCACTCGCCTGATACGATGATTGCTTTGGCTCCGCAGTCTTTTAGCAGAAACTTCAGGCGGTCGCCCCTCGAGCGAGGGTCTATGGGGACCATAATCGAACCTATGGTCGGACCAGCGAGAAGAGAGTATACGAACTCAGGATGATTCCTCATAAAAACGGCGTATGTATCGCCTTTGCCAACACCACTGTCCAGAAGGAATCGGGCTATCTTGTTGGAGTTTTCGTAGAGGTCCTTGTAGGTGAGTATATCTTCGCCAAGGTCGCCTTTCTCGAAGATGTATATCTGTCTACCTGGGTCTTCTTCTGCTTTGATCTCTGCCAGGTGTGAAGCAATAACCTGATTCAGATGAGCCTTGCTCATGCTTGCCCCCGTCTACCTAGTCTTCGTCCTCAACAGCTCCAATGAATCCCCTGGTGTATGTGGGGAATTCCTTCTTGAATATCTCATCCCAATACTCGTCAGTCCAGAACTGATGCCTGTCAAAGAAGGGGTCTTTCTTGGCCACGCTGACGCAAACGGCGACAGCGAAATCCACACCGTCGATTACCTTCAATGCGAAGGCACCCATGCCCAGTGTACTGAAGACTCTGCAGTGCAACCCTAACCTCCAGGCCATGGCAGCGGCAGCATCAGCCGCGATGTTGACGTTCATGTTTTTGAATTGGCAGCTGGGGCCGTTCGCGGTAAGTGCCTCAACGCACTCTGCCCTATTCATCTCACCACAGCTTCTATAGCCGCACGCACCGCAGTCATAGTTGAAATCAGATTTCCTTTTGTCTCCGACTACGAGCAGCGCACATGGTTCCTTGACCAGCTCCATCAGAAACCTGCCGTCTCGAGCGGCAAGAGGAGACATGTCACCCATGGAGTAACAGAACTCCGCGATGTTTGTCATCTCCTCTTTGCCAACACAAATGATCTTGACGGTATTGGTCCCTCCGAAACGAAAACTGTTGTGAGCCGCCACCGCCATGAGGTCAACGGCTTGGTCAAGCCCGCTTTGCAGCATATCGTCTAACTCTCGTATAGCCATTGTCCAAGCTCCTTCTCGACGTTGTTCTAGCTGTAGATCGAACGGAACTGAGGCCAGAGTCTCTTAATAATGCGGTCATTCATAGTGGCCTCGTTTATCTCGTCGTATTTCTTGGGAATATCCCTGAAGGGGCTCTTCTCGATGGCAGATATGGCCACAGCTAGGGCAAACCCCGTACTCTTCGGGACAGTCCTCATCCTCATTGCTGCTGCACCGGCTGACCAGTAAACGCCATAATCAACACCTAGATTCCTTGCCAGCGCTACCATGCTGTCTACAGCGTAGCCGATGTTGTTGGCCCTGAATATGCATAGTGGCCCCCGGAAGGCAATCCCTGGCTCATCAGGCAGTCTTTCAGCTTGCCTCTTGTACTCACAGGTCAGTCTTCCACACAGGTTGCAGTTGAAATCGCCTGGATCAGACGCACAACGCAGCGAAGTGACTACTAGCACAGCATCTGCATCCCGGAGTATCACCGCGTCTCTCTTGAAGAATCCCCAGCGTTTGTTCTCCTCAGCCATCCTTTCCATGGTCTGGCAAAGCTCCTCAATGGCGCATTCGTCATCAATGATGTGTATGGTTGTCTCACCGACCCCCCCGACTCTGGGGGATGTGGTTCCTGATGCGAGTAGGAGCCGTGCTGCAATCCTGGTCGCTTCCTTCCTGTCCTGTTCAAACTGCTTCATGCTGGCTTCCCTTGCCATAAGAACCTCCTGACGTTCACTTAACAGGGAGTCCGTGCTTCCTGGCGATCTCGGGGTATGCCGCATATGCCGGCTTCAACAAGGGGAGTAGTTTGATCACTTTAGGCAGCGGCCCTTTCGCCTTAATGCGGCCTTTGGCCAAAGCCACTGGCATGGAGACGGTCTGAAGCCAGAACTCGTGGCAGGTGTCGCCACTGAGGGTCATCTCTATAGTCGGCTTGAGGTCCGCCGGACCACAAATGACTTTCGCATCCTTGTCCAACCAAATGAACCCGTCCGGGTCGCTTATCGTGAACTTGATGATGATGTTTGACTCCCTGTATTTGGGTCCCACTACGGGGTCCGCAGCCAACACATTGAACAAGGTTCCCAACACATCGTACATCTTCTCCGTGCTTTCAAAGACTCGCATTTCATTCCCCCCTTATTTGATTCCTGAGCGAACAGGTTTTCGGCCTGACCATTGACTCCAACAAAGGGCTGCATCACAAGCTCGAGCATTCGTGATATGGTAACAGAGGGTTACTCTGCCACTCGTCGATAGCGGGTTCTCTAGTCTGTCTTCAGTCGAGGGGCTCAAGTGACCTGGCGCCTAGAGCGTTTCACCTGACCACCACCCCACCAAGCCAAGTGAAGAAGTAGAGTCTTCCGCCGGGATGATACCACAATCAGATGTCTTCGCGATAGAGGGTCAAGATTCCGTCAGTCCATCGCCCTCCGCCAAGCCACCCACAAGACGAAGAACCCTCCGGGCGGAGGGT
>JAFNFZ010000167.1 GCA_017885485.1 Chloroflexota bacterium | reverse complement strand
GTCGATAGCTGACTCAAAGGCGTGTTGCCTTCTGCCCTCGACGGTGTTGTAGCCGTATACATAGGCGCCTCTAATCGTCTGGAGCTTCAGCCAGAGGGGAGTGAGGTCGATCTTCGCAGTTGCGCCGATTCCGACCAGGCTTAGTATGCCGCCCGTTTTGAGGGCCCTCATTCCTGAATTGAGGGTCGCATTGCTGGCTACGGTATCGTATACCCTGGAGAATCCCCCCATCAGGATGTCCTGCCCCAGCGTTGGCTTGTATCTGCGCGCTCCGGCTATGCTTGAGGCGCTTCCAAGGACGTTGCCGTCTTTGATCAGATGGTCTGCCCCTGCTTTGGCCGCCAGTTCGACATGGAACGGCGAGGGCTCTGCCGCCGCAATGACGCAGCCTGTGCCAAGGGCGCGGATGACCTGTATGAGAAGGTTGCCCATCACCCCGGCTCCGATTACCAGAACGCGGTCGTCCCGATCCGGNNCCAGGGACACGCCCTCGGGTAGTTTGAAGACCTGGCTCTTGTGTGCTACGAAATAGGGTGCGAATCCACCCCCGACGTCGGAGCACAGGCCGAGGAACAGCCCTGGAGAGAGGTTGCCCTGGGCGAAGTTCTCACAGTTGCCTGGCCGACCCATGCGGCAGGACTCGCATTCAGGCTCTATCCCCCGGGTCGGGCAGTTGAGGTGTGGGGCCACTGTCACCCTGTCGCCTGTCCTGACCGTACTTACTTGGGTGCCAACCTGTGTGACTTCCCCGCTCATCTCATGGCCCAGTGTGCACGGGAAGGAGGTGAAAGGAGTGGCCGTGGGGGACTCCCTGAGCAGAATGAGGTTCAAGTCACTGCCACAGAATCCGCACATAGAGGTCTTGATCTTCACCCAGTCGGGGGACGGCAACGATGGCTCGGGGACATCGGCCAGATGTATTGTAGCCAGCGGCCCTTGATAATACGGCCTGCGGCTTATCTTTCCCAGCGCCTTCAGCGCGGCATACTGCGGTACTGAGACGAAGAATCGCAAAGCCTGCATCTTCTTGTCCTGCTATCTCACCCCAGATTTACCTTGCCAAGCGTGGGATGGAGGATTGTGTCCTCACCTTGCACCTATCACTCGTGTGGCTCGCAAACCGCGCCAGCCACATCGCAGCCTTCCATCCAGATGCTGTCGAGGATCACCCCGTCGGGCGGCAGCAGGTGCACCTCCTGGTCCACGATGACATCCAACACGGCTGGCAGGCCGGAGTCGGTAGCCCGCTGCAGAGCCTTGCGAATCTGGTCTGGCTCGGTCACTCGCTCTCCGTGGCAGCCCAGAGCCTGGGCCAGCTTGTCGTAGTGGGCATCGCTGAAGTCCACACCGCAGTAGCGTTCCTTGTACCCCAGTTTCTGGACACACCTGATCATTCCCCAACGGCGGTCGTTGGCAATGATGACCACAATCGGCACCTTCTCGCGTGCTGCAGTTTCCATCTCCATGGCATTGAAGCCAAAGGAGCCATCTCCGCTGATGCAGTAAACCGGGACATCGGGGCGCGCCAGCTTGGCAGCAATGGCGTATGGCACCCCTGTCCCCAGGTGTCCGGAATCGGCTGCCCAGAGGAACGAACNNTCGGGAAGAACTGACGCACCTCTCGCATGAGGCGCAGGGGGTGAATGGGCACTGCATCGGAATGGGCACCTTGTTCCCAGCTGTTCAGCCAGATCTGCTGTGCCTCACGAGCCTCTTTGAAGTTGGGATTCTCTGACCGGGGCTTTGTCCGTGCTTTGAGAGCCTCCAGCAGGGCTTGCAGTGTGCCCTTGGCATCACCCACCAGGGCCAGATGCACTGGTCGGTTCAGCCCTATGTTCAGAGGCTCTATGTCCACCTGGATCAGCCGCTGTGTGTCTGGGTTGTCCCATATCGGTGCTCGTCCCCAGTAGTCGAGGTCTCCCAAGCGGCCACCGACAAGCAGAACCACGTCCGCCTCTGCCTGGGCCTTGTAGGCACCAGGGGCTGCTTGAATGAGGCAGAGACGGTGGTCTTCGGGTATGGCTCCGCGCCCCCCGAGACTGGTGGTTACCGGTGCCGAGAGATACTCCGCCAGCTCCAGCACCTCTTCCCATGCACCAGAGCGGAGCACACCACTGCCTGTGTGGATAAGAGGCCACTTGGCCTTCACCAGCACGTCCGCTGCTTGACCGACCAGGCCTGCATCGGCCACAGGAGGCGTGGTCGCTCGATAGCGCTGTGGGGGCAGGATGGGGTGCTCTGCCGTGTTGACCTTGTCACAGAGCACGTTGGACGGTAGGTCCAGATACACAGGGGCCGGACGGCCGGACGTAGCTGTCCGGAAGGCTGTCTGCACCAGGTGAGGCATCCGTCTGACGTCGTTCACCATGGCCCGCCACTTGGTGATGGGTGACATGAGAGGGATTTGATCTAGGCCCTGTGAGGATCCAGTATCAGGATAGCAGCGCCAAGTCTGGTTTTGAGCACCGAGTATGATCATAGGGATTGAGTCGGCCCAGGCTGGGTAGACACCTGGCACAAGATCGGCGACACCAGGCCCTACCGTGCCGAGACAGATGCTGGGCTGGCCGGTCACCCGTGCCCAGGCATCGGCCATGTGAGCTGCTGCCTGTTCATGACGGGTGGTGACAAACCTCAGGCCGCGCCTCTCCCCCAATCGGCAGATGGCGTCGGTGATGGGATTGCACTGGTCCCCGGGAATGCCGAAGACGTAGCGAGCACCCTCTTCGATAAGGCAATGTACCAGAGCCTCTGCACCACTCATAAGAGCCATTGTTCTACCCCCTTCTCGTTCTTTTGATGTTACCGATTAGGCCACGAATCCGCACCTGGAACAGGTGGCACTGGCCCCATCAGGGGTGACCTCTGTTTCCTCGCCTGCACTTGGGTCAGTTCCTTGCCTCCACTGTTGGCACGCGGGTATTGATGGCGCATGGGCGCTGAACAACCGAGGCTTTGCTCCTTCGCCTTTCTGTCTCGCATGGCGCAGGCATGCCCCACGGACTCCTGGCGTCCGGATCCTTGAGGCCGGTTTGTGTATGGACCGGCTGAATTATAGCACATGCAATCGACTCGACTGGTTCGACTCCTGTTCTTCGGTCCTGCCCGGATGGGAACCCGGATCCGAGAATTGGAGGTGCTCCTGTCTGACGTTTCTCCTTTGCCGTTTTGCCCTTATTATTGCGCGGCACTTCCGCGAAGTCGTTCACGGTGTTTGTTGGTATCGCCTTGAAGCTGCAGGGCACTCTATTGATGACATCTGATATAATCTGGGCAGCTTGAGCAGGGATGGTGGGCATGGTACGGTGATTGGCCGACCGCTCGCTTACTGCTTGTGGCTGAAGAATCGCGGAAAGGAGGGAATAGGGCCATGAAGAAGTACTTGGCCGAGTTGATCGGGACCTTCATCCTGGTCATTGGGGGGTGTGGGAGTGCGGTGATCGCCGGAGACTACATAGGTTTTGCCGGCATATCCGTCGCGTTTGGCTTGACCGTACTGGTGATGGTCTATGCCATAGGCAGGGTGTCGGGGTGTCACATCAATCCGGCAATAACGATCGCCATGCTCGTGGCTGGCAAGATCAAGTCCAAAGATGCTGCCTTCTACGTCGTCTTCCAGTGCATTGGGGCCATAATTGCTGCAGCGGTACTGTGGGCAATCGCTTCAGGTTTGGACGGGTATTCTCTGGACAGCGT
>JAFNFZ010000166.1:349-4840 GCA_017885485.1 Chloroflexota bacterium | reverse complement strand
ATAGATCCATGGCACTCTCCTTCCCCTTTCCTTCTCGTTCTACTTCTTGGGTGCCGGCTTGGGCTCTCTGGGAAGACCCAGGGCACCGGCCGCAGCATTTCGAGCCACCTCGGTGGTGCCGGCAGCTATGGTATTGCAGACGGTGCTGAGATACAGGTGTTTCATCCGCCCTCCCAGCCTGGTCCACTTGTCCTTCACCGGATCGGTCTGCCTCCAGTTCCCACCAACGGGGCCCAGTTGACCGTAGAGCCCCATGATCTGCATGCCCACCTGAGCAACACGCTGGGTGGTGATGCCGCCAAGGATCTTCACGCAGTTGGCAGTGCTGACCACATTCCCNNCGATAGCGGCACGCCATCGACATCTTTGGTCTCCTTACAGTACTCGATCAGCAGATCGATGTCCCTCCTGATATTGATGAGGAGCATGACGCCGTAGCTTCGCTCATGACTGAGAGCGGCCATGACGATCTTCCAGCCACCATTGATCTCACCGAGGAGGTTCTCTTTGGGAACCTTGACATTGTCGTAGAACACCTCGTTGAAAGCCCCGAGACCGCTCATCATTTCCAGGCGTCTCATGGTGATGCCCGGGGTCTTCTTATACTCCACGAGGATGATGCTGATGCCCCGGTGCTTGACCAGATTGGGGTCTGTGCGGACGTAGACGGGGGCCAGGTCGGCCACGTGGGCAGCGCTCTGCCAGGTCTTCTGACCATTCAGTATGAAGTAGTCACCCTGCAAATCGGCCTTCAACTGGATGTTGGCCAGGTCCGAACCGGCATTGGGCTCGCTCATACCTGTGGCGCCCTTGATCTCCCCACGGACCATCATCGGTAGGTATTTCTCTTTCTGAGCCTCAGTGCCGAAGTCCAGGAGGAGATCGCCCATGCCACCGACGAACTGATAGGGATCCAAGCCGGGTGAACCGCGATAGGTCATCTCCTCTTCCAGGATGATCTGCTTCCATAGGGGCTGCTCGTGACCACCGTACTTCTTAGGCCAGGTCAGCCCCAGCCATCCCTTGCCGGCCAGCTTCTTCTGCATTGCCGCGCTGACCTCGTGGATGTGGGGGAAGGCGTCCTCGTGATACAGGTCCGGATCCGTTCCCGGCCAGTCTTGCGGCAGCTCTTTGTCGAGGAACTCCCTGACTTCTTTGCGGAAGGCTTCTTCCTCTGGGGTGAATCGAAAATCCATCCGTCTCTCCTTTCAGATTGGTCTCAGCGCTAGAGTCCCAATTCCCTGGCGATTACCTCTCCGTGGTAGGCCCCACTCCCGAAGGAGGCCTCTCCCACCACAGCCTGTTTCGTATAGAGGTGCATGTCGTGATCGTGCTGGAAGGCGATGGCGCCGTGTATCTCGTGACCCAGACTGGTGATCCGGCGCGAAGCCTGGCCCATCCAGGCCTTGGCCAAAGACACCTCGAGGGCACAGGGAAGGCCCTCGCTGACCAGCCAGGCCGCCCTGCGGGTCATGCAACGGGACGCATCAAGGTCATTCAACATGTTGGCACAGTGGTGTTGGATAGCCTGGTAAGTGCCGATGGCCTTGCCGAAGGCTATCCTATCCTTGGCATACTGGATGGTCATCTCCAAGACCTGCTCTGCGCCACCAAGCATCTCGGAGCACCTGGCTGCGGCCGCTCTCTGCATTACCTTCTCCAGGTAGTCCCTGCCGCGGTTCACGCCGCCCAGCATATCGCTCCTGGTCAGCCTTACACCATCGAACTTGACTTCGCACTGCCTCTCACCGGCCATCGATGACAACAGACTGAAGCTCACGCCGGGGCTCCTGGCGTCCACCAGGAAGAGAGTGACCCCGCCCTTCGTTTTCGCAGCCACGACGATGTAGTCGGCCACATGCGCGTCGGTGACGAAGAGCTTGGTGCCGCTAGTGGTGTAGTGGTGGGCCACGTGCCTGGCCTCGAGCTCAAAGAAATCGCTGCGGTAGATGGCATGTGGCTCAGCAATGGCCATCGTCAGGACGAGCTCACCCCTGGCCACCCTGGGCAGAATGGCGCTCTTCTGCTCGTCAGTTCCCAGATCCAGGACAGTCATGGCACCCAGAACCACGGTGGAGAACAATGGACCCGGAAGGCAAGCCCGTCCCATCTCCTCCATGAGGATGGCGAGATCCATGAAGCTGGCTCCCGAGCCACCGTACTCCTCGGGCAGCACCAGTCCCGTCCAGCCGAGATCGGCCATCTTCTTCCACAACTCAGGCGGATAACCCTTGGGGTCTTTGGCAATCTCCTTGACTAGCGTTTTGGGCAATTCAGTCTTAAAGAAATCCCGGGCAGTCTTCTTCAGCATTTCCTGCTGTTCGCTAAGGCCAAAGTCCATCTGATTCTCCTCTTCTTTCTAACGGTTGGACTACTTCCGTGGCAGGCCCAAGCCGGTGGTGGCCATGGTATTCCTGGCGATCTCTGAGGTGCCGCCGGCCAGACTGTCGCCACTGGTCCAGAGGTACCAGCGCCGCATGTTCTTCCTTAGTGTCGCCCACTTGTCGGTCTCCGGCGCGTAAGCGTAGAGCCCCATTATCTGCATGCCCCTGTCGAAGAAGCGCGTCCCCATGTCATCGGCGAGCACCTTGGCCGCCGATGCTTCGTAAGTGAGGGGCATCCCCTTGTCCAATTTCCAGCCGATGCTCCAAAACACCTGCCGGCAGGCCTCAATTTCGATGGCGCTGTCGACCAGCTTGGCTCTTACGCCGGGCTGCTGAGAAAGAAGCTCTCCGTCCACCCTCGTTTCCTTCGCGTACTGCACCAGATCATGTGTGATCCTCTGGCAGAACCGCGCCTTGGGAAAGCGAGCCCAGAAGCGATCAAACTCCAGCGTTTTGGCGAGGTGAAGCACCGCCTGGTTCTTCTCCCCCAGGAGATGCCTTTTAGGTACGCGCACGTTGTCCAAGAAGACTTCAGTGTGGAAGACCTCTCCTAACATGCTGACCATGGGCTGCACCGTGACNNCCCGGAAGGCTCTTGTCCAAGAGGAGGGTGCTGATGGAGGCCCATTTCGGTGTATTTGGGTCAGTCGCGGTCCGGACAAAAAGGAAGCCATAATGAGACAGGTGGGCCAGAGAACTCCATACCTTCTGGCCGTTGACCAGAAAGCAGTCCTCCTGTTCGACGGCTGTCGTTCGCAGCGCAAGAAGGTCGGAGCCAGCATCTGGTTCGCTCATTGCCAGCCAGAGGATAGTCTCGCCTTTCCCTATGCCCGGCAAGAACTCCTGTTTCAGCTCTTCGCTGCCCATGTCAAGGATCGAATTGGCCATGGACCAGCATATAGCGCCGGCCGCCCAGGGGACTCTGGCGTAGGCCAGTTCCTCAAACAGAATCATCAAATCCGTATTGGACCGCTCGGAGCCCCCATACTTCTTGGGCCAAGTCAGTGGTATCCAGCCCTTCTGACCAAGGAGGCGAACGAACTCATAGGAGAAGGCACCGTGTCCCCATGAATCTTCACCTGACTGCGTAGGGAACTTCTCGGGGGGATTATCCTTCAGGAAATCATGTATTTCCCGACGCCACGCTTCCTGCTCGGGAGTAAAGCCAAAATCCATGTGTCCTCCTTAGAACCTCAGATGGCCGGGTGAAATCAATGGCAAGCCGACGGATGCCTGACCACAGTTGGCCTGCCACAAGAAGGGATGGCAGTCGTGTTTACGCATCGGCCACACCGGCCCTGCATCATGCAGGCACATACGGGGGCAGCTCTGGCTGCCCCCAGCGAACTCTTTCGATTCCGTTTCTGGCGCTAGTTTGCCGGACCAACAATAGTCACGGACGCCTGGAACATGCCCGGCGTACCACCCTGTGAATGTGCCAGACCGAGCTTGGGATTCTTCAACTGACGCTCCCCGGCTCTGCCCAACTGCTGATTGTAAAGCTCATAGATCATGCGCAGTCCACTGGCTCCAACAGGATGGCCGAACGACTTGAGGCCGCCGTCGGTATTGACCGGCAGATCTCCCTTAAGGGTGAAGGAGTCCTTCTCCACCTCTTCCGGGCCGGCGCCACGAGGACAGAATCCCAGCGACTCGTAGATAATCAGCTCGGTGATGGTGAAGCAGTCGTGAACCTCAGCCGAGCCAATCTCTTTGCGGGGATCCTTGATCCCCGCCTGCTGATAGGCCTGTTGAGCCGCTGCCCAGGTCTCATCCCAGAAGGTGATGTCAACGTCGGAGCGGAACTTACCCTTGAAGGGGTCGATGCGGCCGACGGACAGTCCAAGTCCTTTTATCAACACGTGAGGTTTCTTCATCGCCCGGGCCTTCTCGGCGCTGGTGATAATGGCGCAGGCCCCCCCATCGGTGACCGGGCAGCAGTCGAAGAGTCCCAGCGGCCAGGCGATCATGGGGGCATTCAGAGCCGTCTCCAGGGTTATGGCTCTGCGGAAGTGGGCTTTGGGGTGCAGAGCACCGTTGGCGTGGTTCTTCACCGCGATCTTGGCCAGCATCTCCTTTCCCTTGTCGAAGGGGATCTTGTACTTCT
>JAFNFZ010000166.1:0-257 GCA_017885485.1 Chloroflexota bacterium | reverse complement strand
GGTGGCGGGTATCTTGTCCAACTGAAGGGCCTCGGTCACCGTGGCCCCGGTCCACATGCTGGAGGAGACATTCCCCACAAACACTGCTTCAATGTCCTTGGGTCCCACTTTGGCATCCTCGTACGCCTCATAGGCGGAGTTGATGATCAAATCGGGCACACCCATTTTCCAGAGGTCGCCAAAGTTGGTGCAACCCATTCCGATGATGGCAACTTTGTCTTTTATCGTACCCATTTCTTCACTCCTTCTTACCGAAC
>JAFNFZ010000165.1 GCA_017885485.1 Chloroflexota bacterium | reverse complement strand
GGGAGTTCGAGTCTCCCCTTCCCCATATTCTGCCTTCATTTCTTCGAGTTTCGCACTACAGGTTCCAGGAAGAACAGAAAGAACGCGAAGAACACGTAGTACAAGGGTTCTTCCACTACCAGTCCCAGGAAGCATAGCAGCCCTATGAGTCCCCAGAACCAGCTCAATTTCATTTGTGGTTGACCTCCGTGGGGGATTCTGCAATCCGAGTCATTGTGATCGAGCCATCCGAGGTTCTTAATGGATTCGCTCTATGGAGTGGCGTATTGACGCAGGCTCGAATCGAGCGAGGTACACTCGTTGCTGTGGGCAGAAAACGATGAAACCCCCGAGTGGGGGGTTCATCGTTCAGAAAGGGGGGTGCCTTTCTTGTGTGCCTAGAACTGATATTCATAGTCTGGGCAGTCGTCGCAGGGTCCGCAGATCAGTCGGAGTATGCCCCGGCCTATGGTTCCAATTGCGATGATAGGGTAGAGCATGATTGCCAGTGGACCCGCTTCTCTCATCTCTCTTGCCATTTTCCTTGCCTCCTTCCCTTCTCTATGCTCAAGCCTTAGCTGTATGCCCAGTAGTCATTGTCGTCTGGTGTACCGGTGTGGTAGACCCTGAGGGTTATGGCCACTACCCAGGAGGCTACCAGGCCGACGAATCCCAGGCCGATGCCATAGAACCCGGTGCAGGGGCCGAGGACCATTACCAGGACTCCCAGTCCCATCAGGAAGACCACCAGGGCGTTTGTTTCATTTCTATTTTCCATTCTGCGCCTCCTTTTGTTATCTGACTTGATGGTAAACCACCTGAGGGCAGAGGTGTTATCAAGTCCTTTACTGAAAAAGTGTAAACGTGATTACACTCCGGCTATGACACGGGGCACCAATAGAAGGCTTCGCGGGTGCTGTTGTCTGGATGTGGGCCTGATATCGTGCCCTGGTTGACAAACCTTCCTTGTGATATCATCCCACTCGAGGCCGTCCCATCCACTTCCAGGTCAGGGGGTGAGGAGTTGAATCGCTGATGCAGTCGGCCCATCTCAAGAAGGCGCAGGGCAAGGGCCGTGAAGACAGATTTGGGTTGAAGACCCGTTCAGGGAGACGTCGATGAAGCCATCTTACGAAGTCTTGACTCGACTGCCTCTTTTCGAGTCCATAGACCCGGAGTCAGCTCGGCAGGCAGCCGATATGCTCAAGATGACGCACTTCAAGGTTGGAGACGTAATCCTCAGACAGGGTGAGTGGCAAGGCGAACTATATATCATGCGGTCTGGGTTGGTATCCGTCACTTCAACTGATGCACGCGGCAAATCGGTCGAGCTGAACCGCCTGGGCAGAGGTGAATGTTTTGGAGAGATGGCCCTGTTCACCGGGCAGCCACCGTCTGCGACCGTGGCTGCTGTCTCAGATACGCACACCTGGGTGCTCTCTCAGCAGGATTTCGTGGCCTTGATGGCCGGATGCCCTGCGCTGGCGCAGAACGTTAGCCGTATTGTGAGTGAGCGGCTGTCCACTATCTCCGGCAAGTACGTTGCCAGACATCTGGCGCAGACTATGGTTCTGCTGGATTCTAATCCGGGCTTCGAGGCAAGTGTCATGTGCTTCAATATTGCTGTGAGCCTGGCGCGGCAGACGCGAAGAAAAGTACTTCTGGTGGAACTGGCTCAGGAGAGCGATCATGCTGCGCCTTCTTCACCGGGACTCGGCCATCTGGCCGACCTGGTCGAAGACAAGACCCTGCTCCAGACACACGAGGCTCCCATGAATGGCGACAACGGCCTATGTGGACTGCGGATGGGGAGGCTCGCGTCATCTCAAGAAGGGAATAGTCCGCAGTCTTCAGACGTCTTGGCTGTTCTGGCCATGCTGGAGCCGCTCTACGACTATGTGCTGATCCATTTGTCCCTTGGCAGGGAGGGTCTGTACAGCGATGTCATGGAACATGCCGATCGCCTATTCGTCCTGGTCCGCCACCATGAGCTTAGTCAGGCTAATCATCGACTCGACTTCCTCCGGGCTCTGCCAAATGCGGGGCAACGCGCTGGCATCGTGGTCGTCAATTCCCCTCAGGGGACAACAATGAGTGCCGCCAAAGGCCTCGGGGCAGAGCTGCACTGGGGAATTGAAGGGATACTACCCGGAGATGCCACCTTGATGCACACCGCATTCAATCCGCCGTTTGTCCTGTCGAATGCCGGTTCTCCCCTCTCTCAGGCCATCGACCGGGTGAGCCGTCGCATGGCCAAGATTAGTGTCGGCGTTGCCCTGGGTGGAGGTGGCCCCAAAGGGCTTGCGCATCTCGGCGTGCTCAGGGTTTTGGAGGAGGAAGGCGTACCCATAGACTGTGTGGCCGGATCCAGCGTCGGGGCACTGATAGGCGCTCTTTATGCCATGGGATATGATTCGGCTCAGCTATATGACGCAGTTCCCCGCATTATTAGTCCGGCTGCTCTTAGGTCTCTTCTGTCGGCCAGGTTACTCGGATTCTCGTTGGCGTCTTTACTCGGCGGCAAGGGAGTGGAAAAGGAGTTGAAAGGCGCCTTGGGGGAAATAGACTTCAAGGACCTAAGGCTGCCTTTTGCGGCAGTGGCGGCGGATCTAAACAGTGGTTCTGAGATCACGCTCAAGGAGGGGCCAGTGTACCTGGCAGTGCGGGCCAGCGTGTCCATACCAGGCATTTTCTCTCCTCTCAGGCTGGGGAATCACTATCTCGTTGATGGTGGAGTGCTGAATCCGCTTCCTGTTCAAGTGGCGATGAATCTCGGAGCCGATATCGTCATCGGAGTAGACCTCGACAATGGAGCTCCGCTGTTGTCGTGGCCAAATGAGGATGCGCGCGCAAAGAAGCAGCAAGAACCTGTAGTCAGTCGGAACGTTGTTGGCATTCTTCTCCGCACAGTGGACATAATGCAGCAATGCATAAGCGAGAGAAGCACCGAATATGCGACGGTGTTAGTCAGACCCAGGTTTGGACCCCATGGCTCATACGACTTTCTTAGTAGACAAAAGCAATTCGTGAAGGCCGGCGAGGAAGCTGCACGGGAGACAATGCCTCGACTGCGCGCCGTCTTGCCCTGGCTCGCCACATAGCATAGGCCTACCGGCCTGTCAGGGTGCGACTACACCAGACTGAAGGCTAGTGCGAAGGTTCTCGTCCTATCTTTCGTACAGTGCTGTATTTGGAGGCAACGCTAGCATGCACAATTCCACCGAGGTGGGCGACCTTTCCGTTTATGCCCTTCATGTCCTCACTGCAAAGGATCGAAAGGTAGCCTCACTTCAAGGACGTTTTGTTTCTGCTTCGTTTGTTCTGCCACCTCTGACAACAAATTGGCTAGTCTTTCGTTAACTGAAATACAAATTTCAAACACGGCGAAAAGTGGTCAGCTGTTGATGGCCGAAAAGGCGTGAGACGAAAAGGTTGGACGTTGGCCTGGCATCATGCTGTGGTTGACGAACCCTGTTTGTGATATCATCCCATTCGAGGGTGTCCCATCTACTAGCGAGTCAGGGGGGTTATCAAGCAAGGTCGATCAAGGGGACGCAGACTCGCCGTTTGCCCGAAAGCTTCTGCTTAGGTACTTGCCTAGGCCTCCAAGAGGGCAACAGGGTACGGATTTACAGCCATGTCAGATGGTCATAGACGATCAGAGGTTCATTCTGAAGCGCTTGACGGCCACTTTGGCGACCAACTCGAGAGGGCAGTCCAGTCGCCAGTGCTGCCTTACCTCCCTGGCATCCTCGTGGATGGTATCCGCCGCTTCCCTCATCGGCACCCACCATGGATTGATCCAATCGAAGGCAGCCTGGCTCTCGCCGACATCTCCGGTTTCACTCCTATGGCGGAAAGCCTGGCCAAATCAGGAAAGGAAGGGGCAGAGTGGCTCACCGACATAATGAACCGCTACTTCGCCAGGATGCTGGACATCGGTCAGCGCTATGGTTGCTGCAACACGTCTATTGCCGGCGATGCGCTGTTGCTCATGTTCAGGGGTTCTGGCCACGCCAGCCGAGCCGTTGCCGCTGCCGCCGGGATGCAGCGGGCTACCGCTCGTTTCACTGCCTTCCGCGCTGGCGAGCATCGCGTGCGCCTTAGAATGACTGCTGCCGTCCACACTGGTGTCTTCTGGGCTGCAGTCGCAGGTTTGCCTGATCTCCGAATGCAGCACTTCATCC
>JAFNFZ010000164.1 GCA_017885485.1 Chloroflexota bacterium | reverse complement strand
GCCAGCATTGTAGCTGCCGCCCTCGATCTGCGCGAAGATATCGTGGCCATCGACTTCGGCAACTCTCTGAGGTGTGGCACTGTGGCTATCAGGGCAGCCCTGGATGCAGTGAAGGCCGGCTCGGCGAAGAAGGTGCTGCTGGTCATTGCTGATTGCCGTCTTCCGGCTCCGAATTCGGCCTATGAGCCTCTCTTTGGGGATGGTGCGGCGGCCTTTCTCATCGGAGGTACCGATGTGGTGGCCGAGATCGAGGCCAGCTACTACCTGACCAGCGAGTTCATTGATGTCTGGAGGCTGGAGACCGACAGACTGCCTCGAAGCTGGGAGGAACGTTTCATTCTTGACGAGGGGTACGAGGCCCACATGAAGAAAGCCTTCAATGCCTTCTTGAAGGCCCAGAATGCGAAGGGGAAGGATTTCACCAAGGCTGCTTTCTATGCTCCCAACGCCAGAAGCCATCAGGCTGTAGTGAAGGTGCTGGGACTGGACCCCAAGACTCAGGTGCAGGAGCCTCTATTCGACAGCGTGGGCAACACCGGGGCCGCCCTGGCCCCGATGACTCTGGTGGCCGCTCTCGAGGAGGCCAAGCCAGGGGACAAGATCCTTCTGGGGAACTATGGTGATGGCGCCGATGCTCACACCATACGGGTGACCGAGAACATAGGGAAGATGAAGGACAGGAGGGGTATCAGGATATACCTCAAGTCCAAGGTCATGCTGGAGAACTACGGAAAGTATCTTACCTTCAGGAACCTGGCGCAGTTTGAGGAAACTCCGATGACCAGACCGAGGACCTCGCTGACCGCAATGTGGAGGGATCGCAACTGGGTCTACAGGTGTCATGGGCATCACTGCAAGAAGTGCGGCAAGACGCAGTTCCCGCCGCAGAAGAGGTGTATGTATTGCCAGGCTGAAGAGAAATTCCTGGAGGAAGTACCACTGGCTGACAGGAGAGGTGTCCTCTTTACGTATAGCATGGATGAGAGAACGGCGGTGGTGGACCCTCCCAATGTCCTGGCGGCTGTGAATCTGGAAGGTGAAGTCAGGGTGTTCAGCCAGATGACTGACAGAGATGTGAAAAACATACGCGTGGGGATGCCGATGGAGTTGACATTCAGGCGAATCCACGATGCCCTGGGTGTCCACAACTATTTCTGGAAATGCCGGCCGGCGAGGGACTAGGAAGGGAACCAGGAAAGGAGAGACAGATGGCAGAGAGCATAAAAGACAAAGTGGCCATTGTGGGCATGGGCTGCACCAAGTTCGGAGAGAGATGGGATGCAGACATCAAAGATATGATAACTGAGGCTGCCGATGAGGCCTGTAAGGACGCTGGGATAGAGCTGAAGGACATACAGGCCATATGGCAAGGGAGCCAGTGGGGTTCCCAGATAGTGGAGGGTGGTGTGGTCACCGGCACGCTGGTTTCCAGTACGCTGCAGACCCAGTACATCCCGGTGACCAGGGTGGAGAACGCCTGCGGCACCGGTGCGGAGTCCCTCAGAGGAGCGACGTTTGCCCTGGCGGCGAAGGGCTATGACCTGGTGATGGCCCTGGGAGTGGAGAAGTGCAAGGACATGGGTTTCGGCGGGCTGCCTTCGGTGTGGATCGGCAGATGGGAACCCGTCTACGGAGCGTTCGGCACCGGTCCGGGAAGATATGCCATGGCTGCTACAGCCTACTTTGCCAAATACGGCCTCAGCAACGAAGAAGGGAAGAGACTCATAGCTGAAATCTCCGTCAAGAGTCACTTCTATGGCGCCAAGAACCCGAAGGCGCATCTGAGAAGAGAGGTGACCGTGGAGCAGGTGCTCAATGCTCCCATGATTGCCTGGCCCCTGGGCCTGTTCGACTGCTGCGGAGTCACTGACGGCGCTTCGGCGGCCATATTGTGCCGCACCGAGGATGCCAAGAAGTATCGGGATGACTATGTCACCATCAAAGCGTTCGGAATGGCTGCCAGCCCTGGGTGGGGCAAGGAACGGATAGACTACGACTTCACCTACTGGGATGCCACGCAGGCGGCGGCCAGGGCAGCCTACGCGGAGGCGGGCATAAAGAACCCCCGGAAGGAACTGGACATGGTGGAACTGCATGACTGCTTCAGCATTGCCGAGCTTATCGCTTCCGAGTCGCTGTTCCTTTGCGAGACCGGCAAATTCAAAGAGCAGATGACCGACAAGAGGGCGTACTATCACGATGGGGAGATGCCGGTGAACATCAGCGGAGGGCTTAAGTCCTTCGGGCACCCGATCGGAGCCAGCGGATGCCGCGAGGTCTACGAGATATACAAGCAGATCCAGAAGAAGGCCGAAGAGCCATCGCGCCAGATCAAGGATGTCAAACTGGGACTGGCTCATAATCAGGGAGGACATCCGGGCAAGTTTGTCTGTGGGGTCACCGTAGTGGGTGCGCCTTAGAGCGCGCCCGCACAACATATCCAAGGGTGGACGTGGACTAAGTGGCTGATGTTCAACCTTTTCGGGGTATTCGTTACAACCCTGCTAAGGTTGACAGCATCTCGTCAGTCATAGCGCCTCCTTATGACGTGATCTCCCCCAAGGAACAGCGTTTCTACCACAAGCGCAGCCCGCATAACGTGGTCCGGCTCGAACTTGGCGCAGAACACCCCTCTGATACTGCCGGGGACAACAAATACACCAGGGCAGCCAGCGCGCTTGCGGAATGGTTGGAGAAGGGGATTCTACTCCGGGAGCCGGAGCCGGTTTTCTACATCGTTGAACATCGCTTCAATCACGAAGGCACTGCAAAGCGTCGCTGGGGGCTGACTGCCCGGGTGCGGCTGGGAGGTGAGGGTCCCGATAATGCGCGCCCCCACGAAAGCGTCATGGAGGAGCGCATAGTGGACCGTCTCAAGTTGTTGCGTGCCTGCCGCGTGAACGTTAGCCCAATAATGGGCATTATTGACCATGGCGCGGGTGGATTCACCTCATTGATTGCCGGGTTGGCCAAAGCCGGGCCGGATGTCAGTGCCGCGGACCGTGATGGCGTCGTCCACAACATGTGGGTCATCCGGGATGAGCAGGGCGTCAGACAGATATCCGCATGGTGTGCCGATAAGGCCATCTATATCGCTGATGGGCACCACCGTTATGAGACGAGTCTGGCCTACCAGATAGAGCAGCAGGCTGTCTGTTCCCACTTCACGGGGCGTGAGGCCTTCAATTTTGCGTTGATGACGCTTACTGCGGCGGATGATCCAGGACTGGAGACTCGGCTCATAACGGGGGTGCCCATCAGCGATATAGATGGCCTTATCGGCACACCATGCGGATATCTGTCTGACGCCCTGCTCATCCCGGATGACCCACATGTTGTGGACGACGCCATCACGGTCCGCGGCACTGAC
>JAFNFZ010000163.1 GCA_017885485.1 Chloroflexota bacterium | reverse complement strand
CGTCATTGCCAGGGCGAGGAGGGGACGGCAATGATTCCGGTCTGTGAGCCCTTCATGACGGGAGAGGAACTGCGGTATGTGGCTGATTGCATTGGGAGCAACTGGATATCTTCCAAGGGCCCGTANATCGAGGANTTNGNGGACCCCTCCTCCCCCTGGCAATGACGGAGATGTTCCAAACGTTTTCATCCGCTGTTGCCTCCAAATCAGGGAAAGGGCACATCCTCAGAACTTCGAAGCCAGCCTCATCCAGATAGTGCTTTATCTCCTGGGGAAAGAAGAATCTTACGACGTGAGTCTCGCTTACGCGGTCCCGCACTCTGTCGTTCTCAGTCACCACCATGTCGTAGTGCACCTTGCAGAGATGATGTAGCGCATCCAGTTCAGGCTGAGCCACTCTCAGTAGACCGATCCCGCCAGCTTCCACCCTTTTCACCGTCACCGATGGCAGAGTTCTGAGCACTGCCAGCCCATTCCAGCAGTCAAACACGAACAGAGAGTCCGGAACGAGGTGATTCCGAATGCTTGATAGCGCCTTCTGAATATCCTCATTGCTCTTCAGATAGTTCATCACCGCGAACATGGCAATGCAGGCATCAAATGTCTTTCCCAAATTGAGGCTGCGCATGTCCATTGTCGTGAAGTCTGGCGTCGGCTGAATCTGAACCACCTTCTCCCTGGCTATGTCCACCGCAACCTCAGATGCATCAATACCAGAAACCCAATAGCCTCTTCTGGCCAGAGCGATGGCATGCTGACCGGTACCACAGCCCACGTCCAGTATGGTCTTCACGGGATTGGGCGAGAATCTACCGAACACTTCTTCCAGGAAATCGCACTCCCGTCCGTAGTCCTTGTCCTGATAGATCAGGTCATAGTACTTGGCATAGTCTCCGAACGGCCTCACTTCGGGCCCAGACACTGTTTATCCCCCTCAATCCCATGATAAGGACCCTGCTTGACCTCCACCATCCTGGTGTCTTCAATCATCTTGAAACCATGCCCACCGTCCAGTAGCAGTATGGTATCCCCAGCCTCCAGGGTTCGACTATCCAGTTTGACGCCGTCATCGCTGTAGAAGGCTGCCTCGACGACGCCATATTCTATGTGAAGCACTTCTTGAACGCTCTCTATCCTTCGCATCGAGCCCACATGCACATGGGGTCTCACTTCAGTTCCGCGCTTGTGGTGAAGGATTCCCAGTTGAATCGGGTTCTCGGGGGGAGTGAAGAACTGCGTGCCCTCACAACTCAGCTGATGCCGCAGGATCAACGCGCAAAGCCGGCCTTGAAGCTCTACTCTCTCTACCTGACTCATCTATCCAAAGCGAATGTCCTGGATAGTATCCTATTCTCGCTGGGGTAGTTCGGGGCATCCCAGGGGAATCTCTGTCCTTCCTGCCATCTCTGCCATCGACCCAGATCCTCGTCAACCATGATCTTCACGAGTTCACCGAATTTCACCTTTGGCGACCAACCCAGGCCCTCTCTGGCTTTCGTACAATCCCCCTGCAAATGCTCCACGTCCAGAGGCCGTAGGAATCGTTTGTCCACCTTGGTGTATTGCTCCCAATCCAGTCCCACTACTTCGAAAGCTCTCTGGGCAAACTCCTTGACTGAGTGAGTCTCCCCGGTTGACACAACGTAGTCGTCGGGATCACGTTGCTGAAGCATCAACCACATGGACTCAACATATTCAGGGGCATACCCCCAATCCCTTCTGGCCTCCAGGTTGCCAAGTCTCATCTCAGTTTCCAGACCGAGTGCTATCTTGGCCACACCATTGGAGATCTTTCGGGTTACAAACTCCAGACCTCTCAGAGGGGACTCGTGATTGAACAGAATCCCATTGCAGGCAAAGATGCTGTAGCCTTCTCTGTAGATCCTGGTGACCCAGTAACCGTAGAGCTTGGCCGCAGCATAGGGGCTCGATGGCCGGAATGGCGTGTCTTCACACTGGTAGTCACTGTTGCCCTTACCGTAGAGCTCACTCGTTGATGCCTGATAGAGCCTTATTCGGGGATTGATGGCTCTGACTGCTTCCAGAACTCGCGTCACTCCCAACCCCGTGATTTCGCCCGCACCCACGGGCTGTTCGAATGAGGCACCAACGAAACTCTGCGCAGCCAGGTGATAGACCTCATCCGGCTCTGAGATATTGATTGCCTCCATAATAGACGCTGCATCCACCAGGTCCGCAGGAATAAGGTCAACCTGCTCAAAGATATCTAGATACTGGAGGCGCCAGAAGTTGGGGGTCGACAACCTCCGGTAGGTTCCATAGACTTCGTAACCCTTGCCCAGCAGGAACCGTGCCAGGTATGCTCCATCCTGCCCGGAGATTCCAGTGACTAGAGCCCTCATACTGCTCATATCGGCACAATCAACTCTGCGACAGACTGCTCGTCTGAGTGCTGAATTATACCTTGCCTCTGTCGCCCCGCGCAAACAGTAGCCTCGAATTTCAATATGAAGGGAGGACTGCTATAATTTGCCCCATGGCTCTCGCACAATACAGCGCTGCACATCGAGTTGACTCCTCCCCGAGTTGATGGCAACCAGCACAATGGACACCAGCATCGCGAGGGGCGCCATATACCTGGTTGGCGCCAGTGCAGCTTTCCTCCTCAGTAGTTATGCCATTCACTTCGGGCTGGGACGCTATTTCGGTCCGGAGGACTACGGCAGTTTTGGTGTCATCCTGGCTCTCATGACCACGGTCAATCTCCTCGTAGCAACAGGTTTGCCGCAGGCTGCTTCGAAGCACATCTCTGAGGGCCACAATGACCTCGGAACTGTCGTAAGAGCCTCGCAGAGAATCCAAATAGTGTTCTCTCTTGTGATATTCGGCCTCTATTTCGGCCTGGCCGACGTCGTCGCCAGTCTTCTTGACGATCCCGACCTATCCATCTACATCAGGCTTTCAGCTTTGGTCATCCCATTCTACGCCATGTACTCACTCTACTGCGATGGTTTTCTCAACGGCCTGCGAAGGTTTGGCCAGCAAGCTTCAGCTTCGATTCTCAGTTCACTGACCAAAGTGGTGCTGGCCTTTGCCTTGGTCATGATCGGTCTGAATGTGAAGGGCGCAATCCTGGCCTACGTCGTTGCCCCCGTCGCTGGTTGGCTGGTGGCCTGGAAGTACTTCAGTCCCACCCAGGGAACCACAGCAACCTTCCAGTGGACTAAACTCCTCAGATTCGGCATCCCGACAACACTGTTTTTCACAATGCTGTACTTCATCACAAGCATCGACTTGCTGGCTGTCAAGGCCTTGGTGTCCAGCGATGTTGATACGGGTCTTTACACGGCAGCGGCCACCATAGCCAAAGTGCCTTACTTCCTCTTGACGGGACTGGCCATGGTACTGCTGCCCTCCATCTCAATGTCAACATCCACGCACAACACCAGCCTCACAGCTTCATACATCAGCCAGTCCGTGAGATACATGCTCATCCTATTGGCGCCGGCAGTATTGCTGATCAGTGCAACCTCGGATACCCTGGTATCTCTGCTTTACTCGTCAGCATATGCAGGTGCAGGCCAGCCTCTCAGCATCCTGATTGTCGGTCTGGCCTTCTTCTCCATCTTCTTCGTGCTCGCCCACGTCATACTGGGCAGTGGAAGGCCGGGAATCGCCTTCGGCATGGCTTTGCCTCTCATCGCCCTGGCCATCGCTCTCAACCTCATCATGGTACCGCGGTACGATCTGTCAGGCGCCGCCTGGGCCACAACCATCACCGCGTTTGCGGGCATGATCATCGCTGCGGCTTACGTGCTCAAGCGGTTCAAAGCCCTCATCGGCCTCAAATCGCTGTTGAAGATAGGCTTGGCTTCCGGCATCATCTACGTCATAGCTCTGCAGGTCTCCCCTCCAGCCTCTTTGCTTCTCCCAACATACGTCGGCCTGCTAGCCGTGTATTTCGCCCTTCTCTTTCTCATGAGGGAGTTCAACAGAGATGACTTCACAGCCATCAAACGCTTGACGTCTCTCACCAGGTTTGGCGCAACCAAGCCCTGAACCCGCTGCAAACGTGACAGAGCTGTTGTATACTCTTAGCCGTGAGCCAACACAGGAGGACTTAGGTGTCCATGCTCGAAGGACTGCGGTTATTCTTCGGTGCCCTATTCATACTGTTCCTGCCTGGCTTCGTCTGGAGCTTCATATTCCTCAACAAGAAGAGCATCGACTGGGTGGCAAGGATAGCCATTTCGTTCGGATTGTCCATAGCTATCGTACCTGCAACGGTTTTCTGGCTCCATTGGCTGCTGCACCTACGGATCTCAACGCTGAACGTGGGCCTGATTGCCGGTGCTCTGACAATCCTGCCAGCATGCTGCCTCTTCCTCAAAAGGACCTCGCTCTGGAGAGACATCATCGCCAGACTCAGAGTTCTGTGTAGGACGACGAAGGCTGGATCAAACAGCTCAGCGGGCCACAAAGACTAAATTCGTCGATCCCCCTCATCACAATAGCACACAGCCGCCACGCTTTGCCCACCCCATCTGTTCATGGTATGATACTCTGGGTTTACGAGAATTCATGGCGATCGACTCTCATCAATCAGCGCCCGTAGGCCCCCATCACCCCGACCAACATTCCCCAGCGTCCGGCAGTCCTTGCAGCGGCTTCAAGAAAGGGTTCGGTCTCGCATATCACTTCGAGCCCCCGTGGGTTGCCGCCTCCACGGTGCTGGTCTACGTATCCTATCTGTTCCATCTCCATCCAGCGCTTTCCTGGCTCGGGCTGGCTATGGCCCTGCTGCCCTTCCCCATCCGCTGGCTGGCTGGGGATCATCGCCGGCTTGCGACGTCCTTTGACCCTGCCATTGCCCTGCTTATGCTGGGTGCCCTGGTCGGCCTCATCTCATCTCCACAATTCGACCTCAGCCTGGGTGTTTTCCAGTGCATGATCGTTCTCTGTGCCTGCTACTACTCCTGTCTCAACTATCCCCGCCTGGACACTTTCATGAAGGGAGTGTTCGCNNATCCCGATACCATGCCCTGCACCTACCACGGTCTGGCCCTGTCTCTCCTTATCGCAGCCACCATCCTGGCAGGCATGGCTGCATTTGGCGGTTCCCTAACCAGAAGGCTCATCACCGGGCTCCTCTCCATTTGTCTGATTATCGCAGTACTTGCCATGGTGAATGAATCGGTACCACGCCTCTTCGGTTTGGACAGCATCACGGGCAGAATGCCCCGCTGGGAGCAGACCATCGATCTGCTGCGCGATTCTCCTCTTACCGGCCTCGGCCTGGGTTGCTGGGCTCTGGTATTCCACGGTAGTGCCGTGATCATACACCCCACCCACGCCCACAACGCCTATCTCGAACTCTACTCCAATACGGGCATCATCGGTGCCATCGCTCTTCTCTTCTTTCTGGCCATAGGGCTCAAGCTCGCCTGGGATATCATCGGATCTCCGCGAGACAACCCCTGGTATGGCTTCGGCGTCGGTGTCGTCCTGGCATGCATCGCAACCATGCTGGTGGGCGTTGTTGAAAGCGCCCCCGTGGGCGTGCCTCTGGTAGCATCCGACACCTACTACTACCTTATCTCCCCCGTGCCCTGGATACTGGCTGGCCTCCTGGTCATCGCCAGGAAGTTGCAGTCGGCACAGCCCGAGCCGTAACATACTGCGCACCGGCACCCAACCGCGATGAGCATAGAACAGATCCTCGCCATCCTGATCTTCGCCGTGATGTTCATCGCCATCATGTCAGGCAAGATCCACCGCTTCATCCCCGCACTCATCGGCGCCGCCTTCACCGCCGTTCTCATCCTCGCCCTGGTTGACTGCGGCCCTCAGACCTTGTGGCATGTGCTCCGTCTCTACGATTTCTTTGATCCCTCCTGGTGGTTCCACCACGGAGCCGCAGAGGTGTCACACGGTACCAGCGTCTGCGGCGGCCCCCAGATAGGCGGCGTCAACTGGCAGACCATCGTCTTCATCGGGGGCATGATGATCATGGTGGAGGGACCGC
>JAFNFZ010000162.1 GCA_017885485.1 Chloroflexota bacterium | reverse complement strand
GCCTACCACAGGCATTTTGAAGGCTATTCTGAAATCACCGTTCCGAAGCGCAATGGCAAAGGGACCAGAATTCAACGAATCTACACCGGTAACTACTTTCGCCAGGATTTGTCCGAACGCCAGCGAATCCTGATTCGCGTGCTGTATGTGGCGCTGTTCCTGTGCATTGCTTTCTTGTATGCATCAAGTGCAATTCAGCCCCTGACTATCAATTCTACTTGGTATGTCGTTCTACCTCAGGCAGCCAGTGTCCCTTTTCTGTTTTGGATCCTTGTCGCGTTCCTCTCTTACTTGCCCGCTGAACGGGACATGAAGATTGCCGACTATCGCAGTTCTTCCCTGTACTTGCTAAAGGCGGCCATGGGATCTGTTATCTGCCTTGGTATTACTGCTTCGGCCACCCTGGTGTCTATCATGCTGAATCCGTCAGACGAGTCTCCGCGTGCAATGCTGTGCGCCGGCAAATACATCGTTGCTGGATTGATCGCTCTGGCGATGTACAGGATCGAAAGAAAAGTGAGCTACNNAATCAGCACCTCCCACCTGACAATAGCTTTGAAATCGACTAAGCACATTCCGGCGCGCCCAATCTTGGAGAAGTAGGGAGGATTCATGGAAACCTTGAAAGCTATCCTCACCCGCAGGAGCGTCCGCGAGTACACACCGCAAGCCGTGCCAGACGAATTCGTGCAGGAATTGCTGGCGGCCGCGATGCAAGCGCCCTCGGCGGGCAACCAGCAGTCCTGGCATTTCATCCTCGCAACCGAGCGCAGGCAATTGGACGCGCTGGCTGATGTGTTGCCCTTCGGCAAGGCGCTCAAAGCTGCCCCGCTTGGTATCGCCGTATGCGCTGACCTGGAACGGGCGAAATACCGCGACTTTTGGGCACAGGACTGCTCGGCCGCCACACAGAACTTGCTCCTGGCGGCACACGCTCGGGGGCTGGGAGCGGTCTGGCTGGGCGTCTATCCTCTTGAAGAGCGTGTGGCGGGTGTGAAGCAGGCCCTGGAACTGCCCGCACAGGTCGTGCCGCTGTGCATCGTCGCGCTCGGCTACCCCGCAGCTAGGCCTGATCCGCCGGCCAGGCGCTACGACGAGACCAGACTGCACCTCAATCACTGGTAGGGCCGGGCGAGAAGGCTTGATCACCCCGACACTCTCCCCAAGACCGAAATCCCTCCAAAAGCTTTCGTCAGGCTCGTCACGAAAGAACGCCTCTATCAGCGGCTCCAGGTCACCGCGGCTGCATCACAGAGGCTACGCGCTCAACTGGGTATGGAAGGAATTCAGAGTGGCATTTTCTATACCGTTCCACAGAGACAAATGGAGGACAGACAAATGAAACAAGCCGTTATGGTGGAGCCGGGCAAGGTCGAGTTTCGTCAGGTTGAGAAGCCGACCATCCACGACGATGAAGTACTCATGCAGACAAAGCGCATCGGCGTGTGCGGATCGGATATCCACGTGTATCACGGGAAGCACCCTTACACCCGTTATCCGGTCGTGCAAGGTCATGAAGTTGCCGGGGTGGTAACTCAAGTTGGTAAGGATGTAGAAGGAATCGCGGTTGGCGACAAGGTTACTTTCACGCCGCAGGTCGTATGCGGCCAGTGCTATCCTTGCCGGAATGGGATGCACAACGTCTGCGAGAAACTCAAGGTGATGGGTTTTCAGACGGGCGGCGCAGCGCAAGAGTACTTTGTGCTGCCCAGGTGGAATGTGTTCAAACTGCCGAACGACATGTCACTTGACCACGCTGCCATGATCGAACCAGTCTCGGTGGCTGTGCATGCAGTGGGGCGTGGTGGAGATGTCACCGGCAAAAAGGTGCTGGTTCTCGGTGCGGGCACGATCGGCAACTTGGTGGCGCAGGTCTCCAAGGCCTTTGGTGCGGAAGCCGTCATGATCACGGATGTCAGCGACTACAAACTGAGAAAAGCCACAGCCTGCGGCATCGACTTTGTCATCAACACCGCCCATGAAGATCTCAACGCCGCACTCCTGCGCGACTTAAGACCGAATCGCGCCGACCTGATCCTGGAGTGTGTTGGGGTGCAGGCGACGGCCACCCAGGCGGTTGAGTGCGCACGGAAAGGCACAACCGTGGTCATCGTCGGCGTATACGGGGAAAAGCCTGTGGTCAACCTGGGCTACGTTCAGGACCGGGAACTCAGCCTAATCGGCACCGCCATGTATCAGAAGAGAGACTTTGAGGGCGCTATCGAACTGGTGACGAGCGGCAAGATGCACCTGGATGAACTTGTTACGCACCGCTTCGCTTTCGAGGACTACCTGCAAGCCTATCACACCATCGAACGGTCCAACGGCGAATACATGAAGGTCATGATTGAAGTAGGTTAGCCCTGGCGCGAAAGGAGCGCTAGGAGAATACCATCTCTTGGTCAGGCTCGCTGCCCCGAGGGTCCCCTACCCGGCGCTTGAGCCTGTCCGCATCTCAGACTCTCGCGCCATACTCTGAGACTGTGCACATAGCACAAAGTGCTTTGCTGCATCCGATAGCTCAACGCCTTTCAGGTACAATAGGCTGATCCGTGTGGGCACGTGCGGCGAGATCTCCACAATGGCGATTTCTGGACGGGATAGGTAAAGCGCTAACTGTTTCGTCAGTAGCGCGACTCCCATTCCCCTGCTCATCAAATCAACGAGGTTTGCCAGATTGTGATCGGTGTAGGCGATTTTCGGCTCAAACCCACTCTGTTCACACGCACTCATGCAAAGCCGGTATAGCATCGTCTGCTTGTCCGGCAAGA
>JAFNFZ010000161.1 GCA_017885485.1 Chloroflexota bacterium | reverse complement strand
CCCCAGCGCGCGATAGACTGAGACTCCCATGTGCGAGGAATGGAGAATACCCACCCGGTATCCCAGCTTGCGCGCCTCATTCAAAGGCATCAGGGTCATGGCAGCCCCGATCCCTTTGCGGCGGGCCTCCGGAACTGTCGCCACATTGTATATGCCTGCAACACCTGCCCCAAGAAACATTGAT
The DNA here is from genome assembly GCA_017885485.1 of Chloroflexota bacterium. Classification (GTDB taxonomy): domain Bacteria; phylum Chloroflexota; class Dehalococcoidia; order UBA2247; family RBG-13-53-26; genus RBG-13-53-26. The sequence continues at coordinate 5,581 of JAFNFZ010000161.1, read as the reverse complement.
GACGCAGACACTGGCTTGCTGTCCAACCAGCCAATATAGTGCTGGAAATGTGATTCCAGACCAAATCCAATGCTGCGTGACAGGTCGAGAAACGCCTCCCCGACGAAATCCGGCATCTCAAAACCGATGCACAGCGGACGGCACCACTTCTTCATCGCCTCAATATCCCTAACAGGCTCAATCACAAGATCAGGGTCAACCGGTAGGTCTTCGGGCAGGAAGCGTAGATCAGCCGCCATGCCAGATGCTTCTTCGCTGGTGAAACCATGAGCTGCCAAGTTGATGCCCAGGTCAGCCGGTTCAGTGGACGGGCCGATCCACCACATCATCGGCACATTTCTGGATCTGCAACGGGCCTTGGCCGCCTCGATTGCAGCGTCAGCATTGGACAGATGGGCTCGAAACACGCTGTTGAAGAGAGGATAGGGGATATCACTGATTAGCCAGAGTGTATCGGGGTCCTCATGTACTTCTGCCCCCGGCAGCCGGCCCAAGATACGGAATGCCTCGAACTGGTTGGATTCGATGGCAGTGATCAGCGAAGGTACTGATTGATCCTGCAGGACTTCGTTCATGTATGTGCTCCCTTGAGCACTGCACGCCGCTTGCCCAACAACTGACCCAGAAGTGGATGGGACTCCCTCGAATGGGATGATATCACAAACAAGGTTTGTCAACCAGGGCACGATATCAGGCACGATATCTGGCTGCGGGCCTGATGTCGGCATCTGCGAAGCCGTCTATTGGCGCCCGGTGTCATTGCCGAAGTGTAGTCACGTTTACAGTTCTTCAGTAAACCAGTTGATAACACCTCCGCCCTCAGGTGGCTTACCATCAAGTCAGATAACAAGAGGAGGTACAAAATGAAAAACGGAAATGAGACAAACGCCCTGGTGGTCTTCCTGATGGGACTGGGAGTTCTGGTAATGGTCCTCGGCCCCTGCACTGGATTCTACGGAATCGCCCTGGGATTCATCGGTCTGGTGGCTTCCTGGGTAGTGGCCATCACCCTGAGGGTCTACCACACCGGCAGACCTGAGGATAACGATTACTGGGCATACAGCTAAGGCTTGAGGTATAGAAGGAAGGCCCCCCCCTTTCTGAACGATGAACCCCCCGCTCGGGGGGTTCATCGTTTTCCCCCCACACCACCGCTTCCAGGCAAAGGCGAATCCCATCTTGAAGACCACGGGTTCAGTTGTGCCCATGGACGGCAATGGTCCGTCAGGTGGTATAATAGCGGCAGGCAAGCGATCCCCCGGGGTGTGATGGCCGACGTAGAGGGAATCGAGTACGCAACGTGTGGTGCCTGTCGTGGTACTGGGCAGATTGGCGACATAACCTGCTCCAGGTGCAAGGGCACGGGCAGGGTGGCACTGCCGCTGGTTGTCAAGAAGCCCAGGGTCAGGAGGCGGTCCTCAGTCTCATTGGGTCACCTGCCCAGGGGAGAAAGTGATTCCGTTGCCAGGTCCTGCCTCAACCTTGGTTGCGGACTGCTTGGGGCTGCACTGGCAGTCGTGATCGTGGTGCTCGGGGTTTTCGGGTATCTGTAGAGGCTCACGGGCCAGCCGTCGTCCCCCGATTGTGCGCACCATCCCTTCTTCTTGCGTGGACGCTGTTGGCCCAACGGTATCGTGCTGTGCCAGTTGCGATCCCTTTCATGCCGAAACACGCATGGTCGTGAGAACATCAGCACCTTGACGCTGAGAAACGCTGGGTGCTAACATCACACTTGGCTTGTTCGGAAGGAGGAGCACGCAGAGCGTGGACTGGAAAGAGGAATATCGAAGGAAACTGGTTTCGGCTGAAGAAGCGATAAAGGCTGTGAAGTCAGGCGACTACGTTGTCTTTGCCCAGCCGGAGGCCCCCGCCCTGGGGCTGGCGCTGGTCAGCCGTGCGGATGAGCTGACGGGAGTGCGTATCATGGGTGGTGGTGGCAGCGACCTTCCCATGTACGATACCTCCTGGTACGATGTCTACCCCGATACCTTCCGACTGGAAACGTCGTACGTCCTGCCCCTGGTCAGAGCGCTGGTGGCCGAAAGGAAGTCGGATTTCACCGTCAGTGGCCTCTTCGGCGTACCGGACATGACCGAAGCCAAGCCCATGGATGTGTTCATGGTCCAGGTCTCGCCCCCGGATGAGCATGGTTTCTGCAGCTTCGGCGCCTCGCTCTGGATGAAGAAGGAATGGGTCAGGACAGCCCGGATCGTCATCGCCGAAGCCAATGAGAGGATTATTCGGACCTACGGCGACAACTTCGTCCACGTATCAGAGATAGACCACTTTGTGGAGCACACTCCTTCGGGCAAGATCCCCGGAGGCACAGACATCCTGGGCAGGCGGACCACGGGCCCTGGAGAACTGGAGAAGAGCATCGCCGGGTACATCGGCTCTCTCATCAAGGATGGCGATTGCCTGGAGATTGGCGTCGGCGGCACTGCTGAGTGGGTGGCTCAGCTCGGTGTTCTGGAGAGCAAGCACGACCTGGGCTGGCACTCAGAAAACACCGTCAGAGGGATCGGCACGCTGGTCATGAACGGCGTCATCACCGGCAAGCATAAGAACATTCATGCCGGAAGGGCAGTGGCCACGGCGGTGGGCGGAGGCACCAAGGAGGAGATGGACTTCATCAACGACAATCCCCTCTTTGAGGTCTACTCCTCGAACTACATTCTTGATCCGCGGGTGATTGCCTCTCACGACAATATGGTGGCCATCAATAGCGCTATTGCTCTTGATCTCACCGGTCAGATCGCCGCCGAATCCATAGGCACCGTGATGACCAGTGGCTCGGGCGGGCAGCTTTCGTTTGCCATCGGTGCCTACCTGTCCAGGGGCGGGCGGAGCATCGTGGCCATATCCTCGACCGCCAAGGGTGGCACCCTGTCTCGTATTGTCCCCATACTTGAGCCTGGCACAGTTGTCAGTACGCCGCGCACCCTGGCCGACATGGTGGTCACCGAGTACGGCATTGCCCGGCTCAAGGGGAAGACGCAAAGGGAACGAGCTCTGGAGCTGATTGCTGTTGCCCACCCCGATTTTCGGGCGGAGCTGAAGAAGGAAGCAGAGAGGCTGTATTGGCCATAAATACGGACAACCGGGTTGTTGTCACTGGCCTGGGGGTAGTCAGCCCGCTGGGCCTCGACGTCTCCTCGCTGTGGGAGGCCCTCAAGTCCGGCCAGTCCGGCGTCGACCGCATCACCCTTTTCGACACGGATGGTTTCGAGACCCGGATCGCTGCCGAGGTCAAGGGCTTCAATCCCACCGACCACATCGAGTACCGCGAAGCTCGGCGCATGGATCGCTACACGCAGTTCGCGGTGATAGCCAGCCTTCAGGCAGCAGCCCAGGCGAAGCTTGACCTGGACAACCACCCCGAGGATGCCTGCAACGTTGGCGTGCTTATCGGCAGTGGTATCGGGGTCATAACCACGCTTTGCGCTCAGATGGCGGTGCTGGCGGAGAAGGGACCTGATAGAGTAAGCCCTTTCCTGATACCCATGATGATCTCCGACGCTGCTTCAGGGCATGTCTCCATCATGCTGGGCGCCAAGGGAGTCAACTTCTGTGCCACATCAGCCTGCTCCAGCGGGGCCGATGCCATCGGCGAAGCCTGCGAGATAATCAGGCGTGGTGATGCTCATGTCATGCTGGCTGGTGGCGCTGAAGCAGCCATTACACCCATAGGCATCGCTGGATTCAATGCCGCTGGTGCCCTGTCCAAGCGCAATGAGGAACCCCGGAAGGCCTCCCGGCCGTTTGATGCCGAGCGCGATGGCTTTGTAATTGGAGAAGGAGCGGCAGTGATGGTTCTCGAAAGCCTTCCCCACGCGCTCAGGCGTGGTGCCCGTATCCTGGCGGAGTTTGGCGGCTACGGGGCTACCTCAGATGCCCACCATATCACCCAACCCGATGCCAGGGGTGAGGGCGGCGCCAAGGCCATACAGGTGGCTCTGAACAAGGCCGGGGTGCATCTGGAGGAAGTAGACTACATCAACGCCCATGGCACCTCAACGCAGATGAACGACAGGTGCGAGACCGTGGCCATCAAAGCCGCCTTGGGCGAACATGCTTACCGCGTGCCTGTCAGCTCCACCAAGTCCATGACAGGACATCTCATCGCCGCTGCCGGGGCCATTGAGGCCATCATCTGTGTTCTGACCATTCAGCATGGCATAGTCCCGCCTACTATCAACCTGGAACACCCTGATCCGGAATGTGATCTTGACTACGTTCCCAACCTGGCTCGCCAGAAGAAGGTGAGGACGGCGCTGTCCAATTCCTTCGGCTTCGGGGGCCACAACTCTGTCCTTGTCTTGAAGGAATATGATGAAGGCAGATAGTTGAACCACCGCCGGTGGAAAATCCTTCCACCGCCTGCTGTCGATTGCCTGACAGGGGTGGGACTGTCGCCTTTGATGGCTCAACTCCTCCACAACCGCGGCATAACAGACCCCGCGCAGGCTGAGGCCTTTCTCGATACGTCTGAAAGCCTGCAATCCGATCCCTTCCTTCTGCCAGACATGGAGAAGGCTGTCTCCAGGGTCTGCCACGCCCTGCTCTCCGGCGAGACCATCGCCCTGTACGGTGATTTCGATGCCGACGGTGTTTGCGGCACTGCCATCCTCAATGAAGGACTCTCTTCTCTCGGTGGCAGGGTTGTCTCATACTTCCCCCACCGTTCCAACGAAGGCTATGGCCTCAACACGGCCTCGCTGGAGAGTCTCAGAGAACAGGGTGTCACCCTGGTGATAACCGTTGACTGCGGCATCAGCAACTCCTCTGAAGTGGAGGACGCCCGGAGAATAGGGCTGGACGTTATCATCACTGACCACCATACCGTCACTCACGGTATCCCTTCGGCGCTGGCGGTTATCAACCCCAAACGCATGGACTCCTCCTACCCCTTCTATCATCTTGCCGGGACTGGAGTGGCCTTCAAACTGGTTCAGGCGCTGTTCCAGACCCTCGGCGGAACCGAGCGATTGGCCGAGATGCTGGACCTGGTCACCCTTGGTACGGTGGCTGACATGGTGCCTCTGCTGGGTGAAAACCGCTATCTGGTGAAGAGAGGACTGGAGGGCCTGGGTCAGACCAAGCGCCTTGGCCTGCTGGAGATGGCCCGCACTGCCGGACTGCAGTTGGGCGGACTGGATACCAAAGACATCAACTGGGCGTTGACCCCGCGCCTCAACGCACCGGGGAGGCTGGACCATGCCTTCAGCAGTTACCGACTGCTGATGACAGACTCCCCTGAGGAAGCCCGCCTCCTGGCTGATGATCTGGAAAGGAAGAATACCCAGCGACAGAAGCTGACCAGCGAGTTCCTGGCCAGAACCAGGGAGCGTCTTCCGGCTGACACCGAGGTCCCTCTTTTCATGATAGGAGGGGAGGACTACCCCCCAGGCATAGTGGGCATTATCGCTGGCAGACTGGCCGATGAATTCTACCGTCCGGTCTTCATCTTCGAACAGAGTGATGATATCGTCAGAGGCAGTGCCCGCAGTATCCCCGAATTCGATGTTGTCCAGGCTCTGTTTGAGTGCCAGGACCTCCTGCTGCGCTTTGGCGGTCATCC
>JAFNFZ010000160.1:2175-3749 GCA_017885485.1 Chloroflexota bacterium | reverse complement strand
CTCCGGCGGCAGCAGCCCGCGGAAGTAACCATAGAAGATCATGAGCAGCACCAGGCCCAGCCAGAAGGTGGGCAGCGACCAGCCGATGATAGCGCCCACACGGGTGGCATGGTCAATGGCCTTGTCCTTGTTGGCGGCAGCCTTGGTGCCCAGGAAGATGCCGCCCATGATGATCAGCGGGGTGGCGAAGAGGGCCAGCTCCACAGTAGTGGGCAGGAATTGGAGGATGGCCTCGCCCACCGGCGCGGCCACGATCTTGGACCAGCCGAGGTTGCCATGGAATAGCTGGTTGAGCCAGGTGCCGTACTGCTTCCAGAAGGGGTCATTCAGGCCGTACTTCTCAACCACTTCGCCCAGGTGGGCCAGTTGCTTGGGGTCCCTGATATACAGCGTGGCCCTCTGAAGAGGAGAGAAGAGCTGGACCACGCCGAAGATGAGGAGGCTGACTCCAAACATCACCGGGATGAGCAGGATAAGTCGCCGGACTATGTAGGCCCTCAGCTCCAACGCCAAGCCTCCAGTGTTTACTATGGCGAAGGGCTCCCCCTGACAACTGCAAGAGGGAGCCCCGCTTTCTCTCTGTGGCTAAGCCACCTCGGTCAGTCTCAGCCTAGTACCCCTTGCTCAGGTTGTAGACATGGCTGATATCCGCCGGGTCGATGGGGTTGAAGATGTACCCCTTGACCCAGTCCTGGAAGTACCGCCGGCCCAGCAACTGACCAAGCATGATGCCCGGGGCATCATCGTGGTAGATCTGCTGCAACTCGTAGTAGATGTCCTTTCTGGCATCCGGATCAATCTCCTTGACGCCCTGCTCGATCAGTGCGTCAACTTGAGGGTTGTTGTAGCCCTGAATCCCCGAGTAGGCACCCTCGCTGTGCATGAAGGGGTGGAAGAAGTTGTGGGGATCGGGGTAGTCTGCCTGCCAGCCGATCTGCCACATGGCGCAATTGCCGGTGAACATCTCATCAAGGATCAGCGACCACTCAGATGCCAGCACCGTGATCTGGAACTTGGGGTTAATCTGGGCCAGGTTCGCCTGGAGAATCTCACAGGAGGTCTTTCTTTCCAGATTACCGGTGTTGTAGAGCAGGGTGAACTTGAAGCCCTTTTCCCAGACCTGTCCGCCCCAGGCCGCCTTCAGATGCTCCTCCGCCTTGGCCAGATCGAGGCTGTACATCTCCTGGTCTTTGTTCAGGTAGGGCAAGCCCTCGACTGCCGGAGAGGCGGTCTGCTGCATCTCACCCAGACAGGCATCCTCGATGTAGGTGTCCCAGTCGAAGCAGTAGGTGAAGCCAATCCTGACATCCAGATCGGTGAAGAAGTCCAGGGGGATACCATTGCCATCCAGCTTGCCGCTGCCGACCCGGGTGCTGTCCTCACCGATCTGGAACTGGAAGAAGAAGGCATCCGCCCGGAGTTGTGGCAAATCCTTGTACACCTTGAGGCCTTCAACGAGCTCGAGCTCGCCTATGTTGGCCCGGGGGACATAGGCCCAGTCGACGTCCCCGTTCTGGAGCTGTAGCTTGCGGGTAGTCCACTCGGAGACGTTCTTGGTGATGAAGGTTTCGAAA
>JAFNFZ010000160.1:0-2110 GCA_017885485.1 Chloroflexota bacterium | reverse complement strand
TCCTTGTCCACGATGGAGCCCCAGGTGCCGGCCAGAACCAGCAGAAACGGCGCATAGGGTGCCACCAGGTTGAACTGGACCCAATCGCCGTCGACTTCGACGGCGCTCTTGATGTCGTCGAGCGAGACAACGATGTTGTCATCGCTGTCGCGTGAACTAGCTACACCCAGCAGTGGCTCGAAGATCATCCACTGCGGTCCGCCAACGTAGTCCTGGACCATGCCCCGCTCGAAGGAGTATTCCACGTCCTCCGGGGTGAGCTCATCGCCGTTGTGGAACTCGACTCCCTGGCGGATCTTGAAGCGGTAGGTCTTACCATCTTCGGAGACGTTGTACTCGGTGCACAGCACATTGACAAACTTGGTGGTGCTCTCACCGTCATAGTAGATCAGAGGCTCGTAGATGGCCTGGATCTGCTCGCCGCTGGCAGTGTCATAGCAATAGGCCGGATCGAGGGTGTCAACATCCCCGATGGTGGCCTGGATAAAGGTGTTGGGATTCTTGATCTCCCGCGTTTCCTTCTCAGCACAGGCGGCCGTTGCCAGCATGGAGACGATAATCAGCAGGGCCAGCGGAAGCCAGGCTTTCTTCAACATTCTTCGACTCATTTTCATATCCCCCCTCCTTTCTCAGTATCAGTGTCTGCTACGGTGCTCTTTACTGTAAGGATACACGTCATCCGTCTTCTCCCATGTACCTCCTTCTGTTTTGCCGGGCTTTCTTCTGTGGTTGTTCTAAGCTCCTATTCTAACCGCGCAGAGAAATGCCTGCAAATCTTGACGCCCGTGGACGGACAAACTCAAAGGGTTGCGCCACCAGAAGCCGCAAACTGTCCCCCACAAATATGAAATCTAGCCCAACAGAACGGTTCTTGTCAACTTCCTCAGGACTAGGCCGCTTCCGCGCTGAGGCCGAAAGGCGGGTAGCGGTCGGTGGTCAGGAGGAAGGCATAGGCACCCACCCTTAAGGACCAGCGGGAGTAGCCGACAACATAATCGAAGAATCCCCGAGGGTAACGGCCGGTGAAGAGGATGGCAAACCAGGCCATGATCACCACCACCAGGGCAGCAATGCCCAGGAAGAACAGGATGAAGTAGTGCGGGATGGCCAGGAACCACTTCACCAGCGGCAGCCACATATTCAGGTCATTCTTTGCATCGGGGTAAGAAATCTCGATGTGAACCGCCTGATCTTCGTCTGTCGAAGGATACTCATCCCGCAAGAGGGCCAGATAGGCCAGGACGCGGGCGCTGAATCTGGTCAAGGCAATGTTCCAGTCGAACCACCACCTGGGGTACTTCTGGCGGAACAGGATCAGCAGCAGCACAGGCAGGAAGAGAAGCCCGCCCACCGAAAGCGGCAACTGCCATCCGTCATCCGCACCCCACTGGAATACTGCGCCATTGACCAAACCGAGGATGACGACAATGGGGATGATCATGATGATCCTGAAGAAGCTGGTCAGCCTGTTCAGACCTTTGTCAGGATAGTCGATGGAAAGGCTGACCGGGTACGAAGTGGTTCTCTCTGCCATGGCGATCCCTCCTTAGGAACATAGTGCTGCCCCCCCCACACACCATCCCCGCTCACACCAAACGTACACGATATATTACGGCTTGTCAAACGCAATACAGGCACAGCCCGGCTTATGGAGAGCCTCCGGTCAAGAGGCAGGCTGGCAGTGGCAGCCGTTGAGTCTCTCGTTGAACTCTTCAGGGCTGAAGGTGTAGTCTTGAGTACCATAGCATTCCACGGCGAAGGAGGCGCAAACGCTACCCATCCTGGCAGACTGCTCGACGTCCTTGCCCCGAACCAGACCGCTGATCAACCCGCCTCTGTACGAATCACCTGCTCCGGTGGGATCGACTACCTTCCTCGGTTTCACAGCAGAAATGCGGACCTCGCAGTCCGCTGTCAAGACACGCGACCCCGACTCACCCAGCGTGGTGATAATGGTGTCAGTGTGGGCCAACAGACCCCGCGTGGTCAGACCAGTTTTGCTCATGATCAGATCGAGTTCATAGTCGTTAGAGATGAGGATGCGGCATCCCTCTATGGTCTGGGTCAATTCCCTGGCATTCCACATGGGCAGCGACTGGCCGGGGTCAAA
>JAFNFZ010000159.1 GCA_017885485.1 Chloroflexota bacterium | reverse complement strand
ATCAAGCAAAGAAGATCCTGGGCATCCCCGGTGACCAGAGACTGCTTTCGCTGATGGCGATGGGCTATCCTGCTGAAAGGGGAACTAGCTCGCGCAAACCTCTCCGCGACATGGTCTGCTACGATCGCTACACTTGGAAGTGCTGACAAGCCGTGGTGAAGTGGCCATTCCTTGCTCGCTGGTACAGGAAGCGGGGCTATGTCTTATTGAGGCCCACCGTCAGAAGGGATGATAGCCCCGGTTATGAAAGCCGAGGCGTCAGACGCCAGAAATATGGCCAGCCCAAGGTGATCTTCGGGCCTGGCAGCTCGCCCCAGTGGGATGTCCTTGGAGAACTTCTCTACAAGCTCTGGCCCTAGTCCTTTCATCGCCCGAGGAGTCAGGGTAAGGCCTGGCGCTATGGCATTGACGCGGACATTGTAGGGTGCCCAGGCGATGGCAAAAGCCCGCGTCAACTGATTCACCCCTGCCTTGGCTGCACCCGCGGCGGCCTCCAGAGCAACCGGTTTTGTGCCTGACAGAGAGCTGATGTTGATGATGCTGCCGCTTCGCTGTTCGACCATCACCCTGGCCACTGCTTGATTGACTAGGAAGACGCTCTTGAGATTCCTATCCTGCAGTTCATCCCATAATTCGTCGGATATCTCTAGGGGAGGTCTCAACTGCTTGGTGCCTGCTCCACCTGCGACATTGAGGAGCACATCTATCCGGCCGAATTCCCTCACGACCCCTTCCACCATCTGCTCCACATGACCCCTTTTGGTTACATCAGCAGGCGCTACCAAGGCCTTACCACCGTTGTCTCTGATTCTCTGTGCGGTCGCCTCCAATTCGGACGCAGTGCGGGCCACAAGCGCCACGGGAGCCCCGGCCTCAGCGAAACCCAGGGCCAGCGCATTGCCTATCCCGCGACTGGCCCCTGTGACAATGGTTATCTTGCCCTCAACTGAGAAACTGGGGGTATTCACTCGGTCCCTCCTTCAATAACCGATGTAGTTTAGCACGTCGGATACGGCACCGCGAGGTCGGAACCCGGCCTCCCCCTGATTCATGACTTGTGGAATGAAGTCATCACTACATCTTCGACGCTACACCAGCACCATCGGCAATGGCCCTTTCTATGAGTCCTAGTCCATTGCAGTCGCCAGCACTGTAGACGACTGACACCTTGCCTTCAATTGCCTTCAGGACGTCTGTGTTCGGCCCTATCTCTTCGGTAAGGACTACTGAGTCGGCCTTCACCGTTTGACTCTTGCCCTCTTTGGTGACGATAACCACACCATCCGCGGCAATTTCCTTTGGCGTTACTCCAGCGGTCACATCGACTCCAGTGCGACGAAGGCTTTCCAGTAATTTCCACCTGGCCGGAATAGCCATCTCAGTGGCAATATCCGCCTTGCCAGCAAGGAGTATAACCTTCCTGCCTCCATGGCGGAGAAACTCAGCTACCTCGCAGGCAACGAAGTCGCTCCCCACAACAGCGACTGTCTTGCCCAGCGGCATCCAGAATCGGGCCAACCATTTTATGGTTGATGGTTTTTGAATCCGCGCCAGAATGGGACTGGCTAGGTACATCATTGACCTTTGTCTCCAGCCAAGCTTCTTGAGAGATTCACCTTTGAGTTGCCCACTAATCATTCGTCTCATCTCGGAACCGGTGATGACGTTCTTTCGGTCAGCCCCGGGGATTTGAGGTTGCAGCAGCTTAGGCCCTGCAGCTATGATGACGGCATCTGGATTCATGGCAGCAACCATCCCGGCCACAAACTCCTCTCCCAGCTTGACCTTTACTGGCAGTTTGCTGATCTGTTTCCGAAGGTAATTCAGCAAGTTCTGGTTGTCAGAATTCAGCACTGAAGCGAAGAACAATGACCCTCCCAGGTATCTGCCCTTCTCGTAGAGGGTTACCTGGTGTCCCCTCGATGCTGCGATCCTGGCCGCCTCCATACCGGCAGGACCACCTCCTACTATTGCCACTCTCTTGACCTTGCTTGCTGGCTCTAGGCTGAAGTCACTCTCCCTGCCTGCCGCAGCATTTACTGCACAGGCGGTGCCCTGACTGAGAAATATCTTGTGTATGCAGGTGTAGCAATAGATGCACGGTCTTATGTCCTCGTTCTTGCCTGAGGCGAGTTTCTTGGGGAGCTCTGGGTCAGCCAGGAGCGGCCTGGCCATTGCGATGAGGTCTGCCTTGCCCTGCCGCAGAACCTCCTCGCCCAACTCAGGGCTGATCCGGCCCACGGCTATAACCGGTATGTTGACCACCTTCTTGATGGCTTTGGCCAAGGGGACCAGCTTGCCAGGCTCGTGAACCAACATCGCTTCAGTGAAGTTGAAGTCGCTTGCCCCGCCGTAACCGCTAACATGAATGACGTCGATGCCGCCTCTTTCCAACAGCTGCGCCAGTTCCTTGGAGTCTTCGATTGTGGTGCCGTTCTCAATCCCGAATTCGCGGCCATCAATGCGGCACCAGACCGGGTAGGTGCTCCCCACCTTCTCTCTCACTGCCTTCACGGTTTCCAGCAGCATCTTGGCCCGACCATTGAGATCGCCGCCATGGGCATCTTGGCGCTTATTGGAGGCCCGCGATAGGAACTGAGCGATGAGGTACCCGTGACCAGCATGTATTTCCACTCCGTCAAACCCAGATCTCTTTGCTCTGTCTGCTCCTTGAGCAAAGCTCTCTACAAGGCCGGCGATCTCTTTGGTTGTCAACTCTCTGGGGGGTACGCGTCCGGGCATAGGAATGGGGGATGGTGCTACCGGTTCGTTGCCCCCTATTCGTTCCGGATAGCAGTACCGGCCTCCATGCTGCAGCTGCAGGATGGCTCTGGCGCCGTGTCGCTTGATGGTGTCCGCCAGTTCAGCCAAGCCCGGGATGAATTTGTCATCCCAGATGCAGATCTGATTGGTGCTCACCTTGCCTGTCGGATGAATACAGGCACATCCGACAACCATGGTTCCCACGCCGCCCTTGGCTCGTTCTTCGTAGAAGCCGAGATGTCGTTCACTTATGAAGCCTTCTGCGGTGGCGAAGTTGGTACCCATTGCCGCCATGACGATTCGATTCCTGGGCTTCAGTTGAGCAACCGAACACGGCTCCAACAATCTGTTGAATTTGGTGTTGTCCTTCATTCCCTGCCTCCGGCCTTTCCGCAGTAGTTGTACCACTTCCTAGGCTGCGGTTACCAGTGTTGGGTGGGGCACCATCTGGTATAGTGCTTTCGTCGAATGGTACAATGCCAGAGACAAACCACAGTGATGTTGCGGACGAGTGGTCCGGTCTTGACATTGATGCGCCCACCTAGATACGGACAGAACAAGGATTTGGGAATAACGTGTGGATTCTAAATGGAAACAACTATCGGGTACTGGACTTGAAAGGAGCGAAGTGAAGGCATCAGAGGGTAGAAGCTCTGGGATTGATGTCAATCTGAATCTCGAGGATCTTCCAAAAGAAACTTGCATTGGACTACTGAAACTGTATTCCAGACTGATGATAGCGCTCGATGGCTTCTGGTACATCTCTCTCAAGGAACGAACCAGCAACGATGAAGC
>JAFNFZ010000158.1 GCA_017885485.1 Chloroflexota bacterium | reverse complement strand
CTGATGTCCTGACCAGACGCGTTTAGGATGAATCTACCCGGACTGAAGAGGACGGCACCAAGCTTGGCTTTGTAGTAGTTATCGCGGCAGGCTGGGGAGCAGAAGAAGTGGACGCTTTTGTCAGATTTCTCGGCGGGCGAGTTAGGCCGGCCGCACCTCTGACAGTAACCGCTGGATGGGATTTCGCCGATTTCTACTCGGATCTTTGCTTTGCGCCCGAACCTTACCTCAGCAACGGATGGCTGGAACACGGTGACCCGGTAGAGATTGGGCTTCTTTCCTATTCCAAGAAGACCCTTTTTCCCCTCGAACTTGACGAGTATCCGCTCGATCCTGGCGGTACTGTCAATCATCTTCTTCGCTGACAGGCTTGCCGCTTGCTCATCGAACGCTTCAACGTCGATGGACTTGTGTGATGCGGGCACTAGCTCCTTTTCTGAGACTATCTCAGCGCCGTCGGGGACGTCCTTCCGAGCCTTCTCGAGAGCGGCAGATGCCGAGTCCGCCACACCTTTTGCCGTCCTCTGGTTTCCGTCACATAGGATTGTCTCAGACAGCATGCACGATCCCGCTGGAACCTTGGCTTTGGCTTGTTGTCTCGCCGATTGCAGAGAATCCGCTTCGATCTCCAATGCGTTGTTGTTCATTCCTCGTCCTCCTTTGACGAACGTTCCGCATTGGCCGCGTTGCGGAGCGCACCGGAGCAACGTCGGCTGCATGCGGTTGTTATCCCGCTGGTGGAGTTTTCGATACCCTCGGTAGCATTAGCGCATACAGAGATAGGATGAGCAACGGCAAATGCAGAACTCCCATCCAGCGTCTATCCACACTGAACCAATGCGTCAGGTTGAACAGCCCGTACACGAATCCGTTAAACGCTGTTATGCGGTAGGCAAATGAATTTACAGACGGGTAGAACAAAATCAGTGCAAAAAGAAAAACGGGCGTCGTCAAACAGAAGGTCATTCCATAATCGGGAGAGGTCAACAGCAAGAGAGGGTCAAACCGAGGCAGAATCTTCATATTCACGACTGTATACGGTGCCCAGAATGCCAATAAGGCCAATAGGCCCAACGCATACTCAGGAAGAGTCAGTTTTCTGAATACAGCGTGCAGGTCGTTCCTTATTGCCACGACCAGCCAGGTTACCCCCAAAAGGATGTACGCTATTAAGGCTCCCGTATGCACCACAAACCCATAGCGCTGCGTCTGCCCCATGGTTTCTGTAACAGCAATGATGAGATAGTTCAATCCAATATAACCAGCAACGAGCCGCCCCATCTTCCCTGGCCGAAAGAAGATCAGCGCTGCGATCAACAGTGTGGCAATATGAAAAATGGGCGCGTACATTGCATAAGGCGCACCTGCCACCATGAGCAGACTGATAATCACCTCTTGTGTCTCTTGGGGCAGATATGGCTTCTCTGAATAGAGCGGTACCATACTGATAAGGAGGAGGGCCGCATAGACAACCGGATAGAACCATCTGTGCTGTTTGACTTGGTTAATGTTCATTTTGATTCCTCCCAAAGGAGAACCGAATAACTGAAGTGGGCTGACTATCGAATGTACGGAATCCGTTTTTCCTACTCACTTGGTGCCCTAGACGGACTCCATCCAACCGCCCCAGAAGTCGCCTTTCGGCACATTTCCCGGATACTACCACTGGCGGATCCTTCCACCGCACCCTGGTGCTCCTCAAGAACAAGTCATGACGCAGGAACCGGAATCAGTCAGATTGCTGCAGTCTGGGCAGGCTGCTTGGCCACGTCACGCGGATGAGCAGCTTCGTGGCAACCGGTTCTATCACACAGCAGCAGAATTGCGGTCCGGTGCAGTGCCTCGCTACTCGCCCTCATCAAAGTAATCAGCATCGATCCTTTTCACCGGGTACAGCGCCACCGTCGACACCCCAACATCATGCTCAATCATTAAATCGGTGAGCTGCTCCCCGTCAATCAAGACGATCTTGCTGCCCATTTCGTCAGCACACTTCTGAGCATCCTTGGTGAATGTCGAGGCGGTGATGAATACGCCCTTGTCAGCCTTCCTCCTCTGCAGCGCTCCAGCAAACTGCATCACGTCCGAGCTCGCGACCGGATTGTCCGCCCACCGCTTCGCTTGAATGTAGACGGCATCCAGTCCAAGGCGGTCTTCCTTGATGATGCCATCGATTCCACGGTCACCGCTTCTGCCCACGGCCCTTCCCGCATCGGCACGCGAGCCGCCATAACCCATCTTCACCAACAAGTCGACAACAAGCCGTTCGAAGAAGGCTGCGGACGACCCCTTGAGCTTGGCGAGGAGTTCGTCAGCCAGGGCGTCGCCGAGATCCTGGTAGGCGGCCTCCAATCTCTCAGACGGAGTGCCGGTTGACGCGTCGTCGCTTCCTTCTGAGCTGCTCTTGCCACGCCGCGTGCCCTTCAGCTGCTGGAACTCAAGAAACTCCGGGTACTGTTGGAGTAGCTTGACGTTGATGGCTGGCGGGCGTTTCTTGAGTAGGTCCTCACCACGCGGAGTGATCCGGAAGTGGCCCCGGCGGGTAGCTTCCAGCAGACCAGCTTTCTTCATGTACGTGGCTGCCCAGCCGACGCGGTTGAAGAACCTGGGCTGGATCCCACTGGGAAGCATTTCTCGAAGGTCGTCGTCGGTGAGGCGGAATTCCTTCGCCAGGGCCTCGACGGCCTCGGCGGTGGATACCTCGCCGCCTCTTGCTGCGGTGAAGCGGAGAAGAGGCAACATCACGCTCTGATAGTCTGGAACGGCCATAGGGCAAGCTCCTCTCAGGCTGACGCGATAACGCCCTCACGGTGTATACTCATTATACGCCCATTCTGGGAGAATGCCAAGTAGCGCGTGTTCCCGAGTCAGGGCTCCTCAGTCGGGTAGACAGCCCGGCCTACTGGCCACTCTCAATCAACACACGGGTACATTTCGTCAGCGATCCGGTAGCACTCTAGCAGGACGGCAAACAGCGTGCCCGCCAACCACAGGCACCATCTTCGT
>JAFNFZ010000157.1:3815-4819 GCA_017885485.1 Chloroflexota bacterium | reverse complement strand
AACCTTGAGATCGACCGGCTGCGGCTGGCCGCCACCTGCGCGCGGGTGAGCCGGCGGGACGTGGTCATCGTGGCCAGTGGCTCCTGCATCTACGGCCTGGGCTCGCCTGAGGAATACCAAGCCTTCGTGGTTGAACTCCGGAAGGGCGAGAAGCGCAACCGAAGCAAGATAGCGCGCCAACTTGTGGACATGCAATACCAGAGAAACGACATCGACTTCACCCGGGGCAGGTTCCGCATAAGGGGAGATGTCCTGGAGATCCAGCCTTCCTATGAAGACAAGGCGGCCCGCATCGAATTCTGGGGGGACGAAGTCGAGCGCATAGTAGAGATAGACCCGCTGACAGGCGAAGTGCTGGCAGAAAGGGACAGCATCGACATCTATCCGGCAAAGCATTTCGTCACCTCCCAGGAGAACCTGACCGCAGCCCTGGCCGATATCCGTGTCGAACTCCAGGAGAGACTGGATGAGCTTCGCCGTCAAGGGAAGGTACTCGAAGCAGCCAGACTGGAATCCCGGACCAACTACGATATGGAGATGCTTCAGGAAGTAGGCTACTGCACCGGCGTCGAGAACTACTCCCGCCATCTGGCCCGCCGTCTTCCGGGCAGTCCTCCATCGACGCTGCTTGACTATTTCCCCGACGACTTCCTGCTGTTCATCGATGAATCACACATGACCCTGCCACAGATCAGGGGGATGTATCATGGTGACCGAAGCCGCAAGGAAACCCTGGTAGAATACGGCTTTCGCCTGCCGTCCGCTCTGGACAACCGCCCGTTGACCTTCGAGGAATTTGAACAGCATGTCAATCAAGTGATCTACGTCTCAGCCACACCGGGACCTTACGAATACGACCACAGCCAACAGATCGCCGAGCAGCTTGTCCGGCCAACCGGTCTGCTTGAGCCAACTGTAGAGGTCAAACCCACCAAAGGCCAGATAGACGATCTTCTGGAGCAGATCACCGCCCGAGTCACCCGCAGGGAGCGCTGCCTGGTGAC
>JAFNFZ010000157.1:2505-3736 GCA_017885485.1 Chloroflexota bacterium | reverse complement strand
GTCATCATGTACGCCGACACGATGACCCAGTCCATGAGGGCAGCCATCGAGGAAACCTACCGACGACGCCGCATCCAGGAAACCTACAACCGCAATCATGGGATCACCCCGCAGAGTATCACCAAGGCCATAAAAGACATAACTGACAGAGTCAAGGCCGTCGCCGAAACCCACGCTCCTTACAAAGCAGCACCCATATCCAAAGATCAACTGGCCACCATAATCAAAGAACTGGAAATGCAGATGAAACGCTCCGCCAAGAGCCTGGAATTCGAGAAGGCTGCCCTGATCCGAGACCGGATCGTCGATCTGAAGCGAGAACTGGCCACATTCCAGCCTATCGAAGCAGGCCTGCGATCCGCCATCAAACCACAAGCCCCCGCGAAGAAGAGGAGAGGGTCTGTTCAAAGTCGCCGCAAAGTGATTAAATAGGGGGCGGAACTGCAGAATGAGTGAAAAACGGAAGGCTTCAGGGCCGCCCGGCGAGGGAATAGCACTACTGCGCCGGCGCATCGCCGAGTTCAAAGCATCTCCGCAACTCCGCTACAATCTGGCCCAGCAACTGTTCGACAGCGTGTTCAGCATCACCCCGACCGGGATCTACATCACCCAGGATGGCGTCCTCCAGTATGTCAATCACCAGTTCCAGTCATTCACAGGTCACTCCAAAGAGGAACTGCTGGGTACGGATTTCCTGAGACTGGTAATGCCAGAAGACAGAGACGTGGTAAGAGAGAATGCCCTGACGATGTTGAACGGTGAATCCCTGTCCCCTTACGAGTACAGGATTGTCACCAAGGGGGGAGATACCAGATGGGTTGCGGAGTCTGTCACTTCCATTCAATATCTGGAGAAGCAGGCAATCCTGGGAAGTCTGACCGACGTTACCGACCGCAAGAGGATGGAAAGGGCCTCAAGGGAATCCGACGAAAGGTATCGAACGCTATTTGAATCCGCAGAAGAGGGCATACTGATACTGGACAACGAGACAAACAGATTCACATACGCCAATCCGGCGGTATGCAGAATGCTGGGGTACACCCAGGAAGAGCTGCGGGGAATGGATGTGAGCGCCATTCATCCCAGAGAGGAATGGATGCACGTGTCATCGGAGCTCGAGGCGCAGGCTGCGGGCAGGAAAGCACTGGCCACCAACATCCCCTGCCTGGCCAAAGACAAGACCACCATCTACGTCGACATCAGTGCAACCACAGCGGTCATAAACAGGAGG
>JAFNFZ010000157.1:0-2491 GCA_017885485.1 Chloroflexota bacterium | reverse complement strand
GACCTGGCCGGCAACATAGTGCGCCTGAATGATGCCACGACGGCTCTCTATGGATGCCGCCGCAAGGAGGAACTCACAGGCAGGAGGATCCTGGACTTCGTCGCCGAGCAAGACCGTGACAGGGTCATGGACAACATGGAGCGGGCCTACGAGCAAGGGCGGAGCAGCAGCATAGAGTATGTACTGCGCACCAAGACCGAGAAGGAAATCCACGCTGAACTGAGCACTGCCCTGCTGCGAGACAAATCCGGCAAACCGGCAGGATTCATCGCTGTCACCAAGGACATCAGCGAACGCAAGCGAGCCGAGGATGAAATACTGCAGCGGACCCGCGAGTTGTCGGCGCTGCACCAGGTACTGACCTCAATCACTCAGACCCTGGATCTCGACACGGTGCTGAGCGAGATCGTCTCACACGTCGGCGCAGCGCTCGAATCCAACTACACCAGTATTGTCATGGTAAACGAAGACGGCAGTCTGGGCATAGGCAGCGAGGAGTTCGTGGACATCACCCCACTTTCCACCAAGCCACGGCCAAAGGGCAGCGCCAGAAGGATAGTGGATATCACACCATCGCCCATCAGCGCCAGACCGCACGGGGTAACCAGGCACATAGTCAAGAGCGGCGAGCCTGTGGTTATTGACGACGTGGACGCCGTCGAAGGGACCAATCCCATACTCCTGGCAGCAGGGATCAAGTCATATGCCGGCGTGCCCATCAAGGCCAAGAAAGCCATCATCGGGGTCCTATTCGTGCATAGCACGCGGCGAAATGCCTTTGCCGGCAAGGTGAGACTTCTGGTAGCATTTGCCGATGAGGCAGCCATAGCCATAGAGAACGCCCGTCTCTACAAGGATGCAAGCACGGTGGGAGCCCTGCGCGAGGCAGATCGCCTGAAGACAGAACTCCTGGCCAACGTCTCTCACGACCTGCGCACCCCCTTGACTTCCATAAAGGGCTATACTACAACTATACTCCGTCACTATGACAGGCTTGCCGACGACGAGAAGCGGGACTTCCTGCGCGAGATCGAGGTCGCCAGCGACCGGCTCACAGAGCTCATCGAGAACCTGTTGCAGCTCTCAAAACTGGAGGCCGGCGGATTCCACATGCAGAAAGAGCCTGTGGTGATGGTTTCCATCCTCAGCAACGCCATCGAGGACATCGAGCAGAAAACCAAGGGCCACCGGTTTCTCAGCCACTACCAGGAACCCCTGCCACTGGTTGATGCCGACCCGCGGCGGATCCGGCAGGTGCTGGACAACCTCCTGAGCAACGCCGTCAAGTATTCGCCCGATGATACCGAGATATCGGTCGAATGCCAGGCTGCCGAGAGGGAACTGATCGTCCGGGTGAGAGATCAGGGTGTGGGCATCAGCCCGGAAGAACTGGACAAGGTCTTCGACCGCTTCTATCAGGCTTCATCCGGAGCTTCGCAACGAGGAGGAGGCGTGGGTTTGGGTCTGGCTATCTGCAAGGGTATAATAGAAGCTCATGGAGGTCGTATCTGGGCAGAAAGCGCACTGGGCAAAGGAAGCACCTTCGCCTTCACACTCCCGCTTGAGAAGGGGAGCATCTCAGACGAAACGGATGATAGCCGTGACCAGTAGAACCACGGCCTTCACACCCCGCCGCCCTGACAGCCGCCAAAATGATATCTCGGGAGGAAGATAATGCCCCATCGCAAGCCGCTGATTCTGGTCGTAGATGACGATCCGGGAATTCTCAAGCTGGTCACCCTGAATCTCGAACTTGAAGGCTACCAGGTAGTCACAGCCCGTGATGGCAAATCAGCCATCCAGCTTGCCGAGAACCAGCTGCCCACCCTGGTGATCCTTGACATCATGATGCCCGGTATCGACGGCTTTCAGACATGTCAGGGCATCCGCGAATTCTCCGAGGTGCCCGTCATCATGCTCACCGCCAAGGGGCGGACTGAGGACGTCATCCAGGGCCTGGGTGCCGGTGCCGACGACTACGTGGTCAAACCATTCAGCACGGAAGAGCTTCTGGCTCGGGTGCGGGCCGTGCTCCGCCGGGCCAAGTTTCCCGAGGAAATGCCCCAGCCCCCATTCGTCTCAGGTGACCTCCTCATAGACTTCGGCCGTCACCAGGTGACCATAGACGGGGAAGAGGTCATGCTCACCCCCACTGAATACAGAATCCTCTGTCTCCTGGCCCGCAACGCCGGCAGGACCATCACTCAAGACCAGCTCCTGACCGAGGTCTGGGGGCAGGAATACTGTGGCGATACGCACATTCTCCAGGTAGCCGTGGCCCGCCTGCGGAAGAAGATAGCGGACGACCCCAGTAGCCCCAAATACATCGTCACCAGACCGGGCATAGGCTACACGTTCAAGAAACCCTGACGGCTGCTGGCCAACACGCCCCCGGATCCCGCATCAAGTGCGGGATGACCCCCCTTCATAAAGTGGCTCCTGCCCAAGCAGGAGTCAACCTGCCCCTCACCCCACACCTGGATTCCCGCCC
>JAFNFZ010000156.1 GCA_017885485.1 Chloroflexota bacterium | reverse complement strand
CCATGACCAGGTCCATATCATGTTCTACCAATAGCACGCTGATGCCCATGTCACGGATGCGCCTCACCAGGTCACCCAGGTCCCGCTTCTCCAGGGTATTCAGTCCCGCACCGGGCTCATCCAGCATAAGAAGCCGGGGCTCGGTGGCCAGGGCACGGGCGATGGTCAGGAGCTTCTGTTGGCCCAGAGGCAGATCAAGGGCATTCCTCTCGGCGTGCATCCCCAACCCCACCAGATTCAGGTACTTCATAGCCTTGAGGGAGATGGTCTCCTCCTCCCGGTGACTGGTGGGCAGCCGGAATGCAGCCTCGAAGAAACCGTAGCGGCTGCGGACATGCTGTCCTGTCATGACATTCTCCAGGGCAGTCATGTTGCCGAAGAGAAGGACGTTCTGAAACGTCCGGGCAATGCCCATGGCGGTCCTCTTGTGGGTCGAAACGTTGTTCAGCAGGGTACCCCGGAAAACGATCTCGCCCTTGCCCACCGGATACACTCCGGCCACCAGATTGAACAGGGTCGTCTTGCCGGCGCCGTTGGGGCCAATGACCGCGGTGATCCTGCCGGTCTCCACGGCCAGGTCCACATTGTTCAGGGCAACCAGGCCGCCAAAGGCCTTACACAATCCCTTGGTCTCCAGAATGCTGCTGCTCAAGGCTCTGCCACCCTTCGCGCGTATCTGAGGCGCAAGCGTTCATAGGCTTCTTTCAGGCCCACAAACAGCCCCTGCGGCAGGAAGATCATCACCAGCACCAGTATCAGACCGTAAAGAATCGTTTCAATCTCTCCCAGACCGACCAGCAATTCATTCTTGAGGATGAGGATCGTAGATGCGCCGAAAATCGCTCCCCATATGCTGGCCAGTCCTCCAATAACAGCCATTGTGACTATTACCACCGATTCAAGAAAATCGAAGGAACCAGGGCTCACTTGTCGAACAACGTGGGCATAGAGGCTGCCGGCGAGTGAGGCGTAGATTGCGCTCAACACGAAGATCTTGACCTTGAACTGATCTATATTGATGCCTGTTGCTTGGGCAGCGGCCTCGCTTCCGTGAATGGCTCTGAGCGCCCTGCCCACCCGCGATCCCACGATATTCTGAGAGGCCAGCAGGATGGCCAGGCAGAAGAACCACACTAGGTAATAGCGTTTCGTGCTGGTATCGAAAGAGAACCCGCCAATGGAGAGATTGGGGATGCCACCTATTCCATCTGGGCCTCCGGTGTACTGATCCAATTCCTTGAAGAGAATCCAAATGATGATGCCCAGTCCCAGCGTGGCCATTGCCAGATAGTTGCCTCTCAGCCTGAAAATCGGGTAGCCGATCAAATAGGCGAAGCCTCCGGTAATCGTGGCTGCAATAGCCATGGCCAGCCAGGGGTTGACATCGTAAGTTGCGCTGAGAATAGCCGAGACATAGGCTCCCATGCCATAGAACGCGGCTTGACCCAGGGACACCTGTCCAGTGTATCCCATGAGGAGGCACAGGCCCACCGTGATCATCGTGCTTGTGCCGACGAATGTAAAGAGGGAGGTCTTTTCTCCCAGAAACCAATGAAAGGGGATCAGGACTATGATGAGTATCAGCCCGGCTATGAAGAGATAGGGCAGCCTATCCTTTGCCATGAATGCCATTAGGCTGCCCTCTCTTGTTCTGACAACTTGCCTGAACGGATAAGCAGTATCAGCAACAGGATGGTCAGAGCGATCGCCTCTTTGTACTGAGAGGTGAATGGCCCCCAATTCACTGCAACAGTCAGATTCTCGATGACTCCCAGCATGATTCCACCAGCCACCGTGGCCATGATGCTCCTGAAGCCACCAACCGAAGACGCCACGAAGCCCTTCAACCCCAGCATTGCTCCCCTGTCGTATGTCATGGTGCTCAATGGAGATAGTACCACTCCTCCCAAGGCACCCAGAGCGCCTGCTAGGCAGAAGCTAACAAGAGCCATGGATTTTGGGTTTATGCCCACCAGGCCAGCTCCTAGTCGGTTTGCGGCACACGCCCTCAGCGCTTTGCCCAACATGGTGTAGGACAGGAAGAGATGCAGGACGACTGCCACCAGCACAGTGGAACCGACGATCCACAGCGCTTGCGGGTGAATACTGGCCCCTAGGAAGGAGATTGAGTCATCTCCTGAGAAGAACGGCGGTGCTACAGGATATGCCCCCCAGCGCCAGCCGGCAATGCCACGGATGAGTATGGCAGCCCCGATGGTGATGATAATCAGGCTGACCACCGACCCTCCTCTCGCTGGCCGGATCGCAAGTGAATATAGCATCCCACCGACAAGCGCGGCGGCAGCAATGGAGATGACCACGGCTGGGACCAGAGGCATTCCAAGAGAGGTGGCCAGGACGTAGAGTAGTATTCCTCCCAGCACAACAAACTCGCCTTGAGCGAAATTGATGATGGCTGTCACACTGTAGATTACGGTGAACCCCAGGCCTATCAGTGCGTAGACACTGCCCTGGGTAAGCCCCGATATGAGACTCTGAACGAATAGCTCCTGTGACACGCGGGTCCTCTCTGCAGCTGCGCTCTTGGATACTGACAAGCAAAGGGGGGAAGTGTCCCCTCCCCCCTTTGCGATGCCGACCTATTCCGAAACAGGTTGACCTACTGGAGCCAGGTCCACTTCCTATTGACTATCTGCACCCAGATGAGAGCTTCTTTTGTGAGCCCGTTGTGATCGGTGGCGGAGATGTTGAAAACGCCACCCGTGCCCCTGAAATCCGTGAAGTTCTGCTCGATGTAGTCCCGCACGCTAGCTCTTGCGGCTTTGAGAGCATCTCCGCTCGCATTGATTGTTTCGGGGTCTTCATTGAGCGACTTCAGGGCCTCTACGGCGAAAGTGAGAGCATCATATGCATGTCCTCCGAAGGTATTGGCTCTGCCGCTGCCGTATCTGGTATCGAAGTCTGTTCTGTATTGCATCAATAGTGCCTTCTGAGGATCACTGTCTGGAAGGTCGTCGACAATCGGCAGCTTACCCGCCAGGAAGATGACACCGTTGGCGGCGTCGCCAGCAACGTCCATGAAAGAAGCGAAGGCGATGCCATGACTGCAGAAAAGGGGAATGGCATCAGGCGTGGCGGCGTCGTTATCCTTCATGCCCAATGTAACCATGTTGCGGGCCACAATAGCTGGCCC
>JAFNFZ010000155.1 GCA_017885485.1 Chloroflexota bacterium | reverse complement strand
AGCGGATAGGGCTGGTAACCAGGACTGTGCCTGTTGACAAACTGGAGACCGAGGTGAAGACGTTGGCCAAGGAGCTTTGCCTCATGCCCCGCGATGGCATTGCCATCGGCAAGGCTTGCAGACACCTGTTCTACGACCGGATGGGGCTCACTGATTCCTTCACCTATGCCTATATCACCCATACCATGTTCACCAATGTGCGCCACGAGCCTGGCGAGTTCAACTTCTTCAGAGAGAGAAGGGAGAAGGGAGCCAAGGCGGCTTTCCACGAGAAGGACGAGATTCGCGATCAAGTGAAGGAATAGGCCGCAGAGACCGTCTGGCTGTATCTGAAGAAGAATCAGTAGTTCACAAACGGGGCAGGGTAACAACCCTGTCCCGTTTTGCGTTATTCAGTCTCGATAGAGGATCACCACCGCCTGGGGGTCACGCTGACCAAATCACTGGCATTGGCGTTGCTTCTCTGGTCTACAGGGTTTGGCTTGCCAGGGTTCATCCGGGCTTCAGGAGCCCGGGGTGATTCCGGCGCAGCCATCTCTCCACAGAGTGGCGAAGCGCCTTGGCCAGGGCCAGCATCTCCTTGGCTTCTTGGTCAGATACTGCCCCGGCCCGTTCGTAGTCACTTATGTTCCGTTTCTTTCGGAATTGGTGCAACTGGCGAACCAGGCTGCTCTTGGCCCCAATAGTAAGAGTCAGTGATTGGATCACCCGATAGTGATGAGCTTCGCGCGCCGCTCGATAGCCGACAGCAGCCAGAGCAGCGGTGGCCATCTGCAGGGCGGCGTTGTAGGCAATGCCCAACCGCCAGTCAGGGCTAAGTTCGGCTGCCTGACAATCAGCCAAGTCCCGGTCAGCTATGCCTAGCAGCTCAGCGATCTCGCGAGGGCTGGTTCGATGTTCAGTCAGCCAGCCGTTTTCCAACCAGTCCTGCAAGCTCACCGTCGTCTCCAATCAAGAAGATCTTCTCGCCTTCGAGCACTGTTCTAAGGAAATGGTGATTGCGCTGCGTTTTCTGTCTGAATTCAGCTACGGGGTAGACCACAGGATTTACTTCCCTGTGTATGGTCTCTTCTGCCGGTGATAGGGAAGACACCACCTCGTCAAAGGTCACGTCACCTATCAGCATCATGTCTACATCGCTTGTTCTCTGTTCCCCTCCGCTGGCCATTGAACCGAAGACGAAAGCGACCTTTATCCGGGCCGCTATCGGAGCCAGCGCTGAGCGCAGGACGTCGGCCAGCCCCACAGTTTTCACCATCAGCCCGTGAAGCTCATCGAAAAGGGGGCTTTCCCTGTTTGCCTGATAATACTTCTGTTTTCCCTCCCTGGTGGGAATGAGGACACCGAGGTTCGCGAGGCGAGCCAGCTCCCGGCTCACGTTGGTAGAGTCCTCTTGCAGCAAGCTGGTGAGCTGACGGACGAAATAGCGCTCATCTGGATGAGTGAACAACCAACCCAGCACTTTCGCCCTGAGCTTTGATCCTAGAAGCGTGGCTAACATAGTACGGCCATAAGATTGCAGTTAGATTCACTGCTGTTGCAGTATGATACACTGCAAAACCTTGAGAAGTCAATAACAATGCACGCCAGGTTAAGTTAACTCGCGGTTGGCAGGCGCATGATACACCAGTGACTGAATTCTGTCATCAACCCAAAGTTAACTTAACCTTGTGGGGAAGCTGAGAACGTCCGCTCTCGATGTTGCACCAAGTCCTCGCATGTGATACATTCAGTCAGATCACTGGGGGGTGTCAGGCATGGCCGTGACAAGGGCCAGAGCTCCACTATTCACCGAGGAAGGGTCATCCCATGGCTGACAACAATTTGAACTGGATAGCCAACTTCATCTGGGGTATTGCTGACGACGTTCTGCGCGATGTCTATGTTCGCGGCAAGTACCGCGACGTGATCCTCCCGATGACCGTTATCCGTCGGCTGGATGCAGTGCTGGAGCCGACCAAGAAGGCTGTCCTGGAGATGAAGGAGCGTCTCGACAAGGCGGCCATCACCAACCAGGACGCTGCCCTGAAACAGGCTTCCGGTCAGGCGTTCTACAATACCTCTCCCTTCACCCTGCGCGATCTCAAGGCCCGCGCCAAGCAGCAGCAACTCAAGGCGGACTTCGAGGCATACCTGGACGGATTCTCGCCGAACGTGCAGGAGATAGTGGACAAGTTCAAGCTGCGGAACCAGATTCCCACCCTCGTGGAAGCTGATATTCTGGGCCATCTCATCGAGAAGTTCCTCGACTCCTCCATCAATCTGAGCCCCAAGGCTGTGTACGGCCAGGATGGCAGCGTCAGGCTGCCTCCCCTGGATAACCACGCCATGGGGACCATNNCGGCGCCTGCGGCACGGGCGGGATGGTGACCGTGGCAGAGGAGACGCTGGGCGAGCTGGCAAAACAGCACGGCGAGGAGGTAGCCATCCATCTCTACGGGCAAGAGGTCAATGCGGAAACCTATGCCATCACCAAGGCGGATCTCCTGCTCAAAGGCGAAGGGGAGGAGGCAGACAATTTCAAGCACGGTTCAACGCTGTCGCAGGATGGCTTCCCGTCCCGTGAATTCGATTTCATGCTATCCAATCCGCCCTACGGGAAGAGCTGGAAGA
>JAFNFZ010000154.1 GCA_017885485.1 Chloroflexota bacterium | reverse complement strand
GTCATCGTCGGCTCCGTCGGCAAGGACCTCAAGATGGACTACACCGCCGTCGGCGATACCGTCAACCTGGCCTCCAGGATGCAGACCATGGCTGAGCCCGGCCGGATCCTGGTCTCTGCAGATGTCCATAAGATGGCCCGGGACTTCTTCAACTTCAAGGCGCGGGGGAAGCTGGCGGTCAAGGGCAAGGAGGAGTCCGTGGAGGCCTATGAGCTCCTGGAGCCCACTGAGGTGGCCAGCCGGATCGAAGCCTCGGTGCTCAGAGGCCTGACAAGATTCGTCGGCCGGGAGAAGGAGATGGCCACCCTCAAGGAGGCCTTCGATAAGGCTAAGTCCGGCTCCGGCCAGGTGGTCTGCATCGTCGGTGAGGCCGGCGTGGGCAAGTCCCGGCTGCTCCTGGAATTGCGGCGGACTCTTGAGTCAGGTGAATACACCTACCTCGAAGGCCAGTGCCTGCACTACGGCAGCTCCATGCCCTATCTGCCCCTGCTCGATATCCTCCGCTCTTGCTTCGGCCTCAAGGAAGGCGAGCGGGAGTTCCTTATCCGGAAGAGGCTGGAGGAGAAGACCTGCGCTATCGATCCGAAGCTCAAGTCCATTATGCCGCCTCTGCAGGAGCTGCTNNAGAAGAAGAGGGAGAAGACTTTCGAGGCCATCAGGGACCTCCTGGTGGTGGAGAGCCAGAGGAAGCCCCTGATGGTGGCCATTGATGACTTTCAGTGGACTGACCGCACCTCGGAGGAGTTCCTCACCTACCTCATCGGCCATCTGCCCAACTCCTCTATCCTGCTGCTTCTGCTTTACCGCCCGGAATACACCCATCAGTGGGGCAGCAAGTCCTGCTACTCCCAGATCAGAGTGGACGAGTTGCCCACCAGGTCCAGCGCCGATCTGGTTCGGGCCATGCTGGAGGAAGGAGAGGTAGCCCCGGAACTCAGGGAGTTGATCCTCAACCGGGCCGCTGGCAATCCCCTGTTTATGGAGGAGTTCACCCACACCCTTTTGGAGAATGGCTCCATCCAGAAAAAGGACCACGAGTATTTCCTGGCCATCAAACCCGGCGACATCCATGTCCCCGATACCATCCAGGGCATCATCGCCGCCCGGATGGACCGGCTGGATGAGAACCTGAAGCGCATCATGCAGGTGGCCTCCGTCATAGGGAGAGACTTTGCCTACCGCATACTGCAGACCATCACCGGCATGCAGGAGGAGCTCAAGTCCCACCTGCTCAACCTGCAGGGGCTAGAGTTCATCTATGAGAAGAGCCTCTTCCCCGAACTGGAATACGTCTTCAAGCATGCCCTGACCCAGGAGGTGGCCTACAACAGCCTTCTTCTTAAGAGACGGAAGCAGATCCATGAGAAGATAGGGAAGGCCATCGAGGAGCTCTACCCGGACAAGCTGGAGGAGTTCTGCGAGGCCCTGGCCCACCATTACTCTGCGGCGGACGACTGGGAGAAGGCTTTTCAGTACCTGAGGCTCTCCGGCCAGAAGGCCGCCCGCAACTACTCCCAGTGGGAAGCCTTCCGTTCCTACAGAGAGGCTCTTCATGCCCTCACCAAGCTCCCTCAGACGGAAGAAAACAAGAGGGCTGGAATCGAGGTCCGCCTGCTGATGGATGCCCCCATGTTTACGCTAGGCTACCCTGCTGGTTCCATCGAGATCTTGCAGGAGGGGGAGAGACTCTCGAGGGAACTGGGCGACGAGAAGAGCCTGGCCAACCTCCAGACTATCCTGTGCTGCGGCTTATCTACCAAAGGACGATCCCTAGAGGGACTCAGCATTGCTGAGGCTCTGTTCCGACACGCGGAGGAGGTGCAGGACTTTGACCTGATGGTAGCCAGCGGATTCGAGATATGCGCCAATGCCATCAACCTGGGGCAGTATCGCAAGTTGGTTGAGATGGCCACCAGGTGCACTGCCATGCTGGAGAAGGCACAAAGGGAAGCCGATTACTTCGGCCGGGCTTTCAACACGTATTCTGGTTTTCTCTCAGACCAAGGAATCGTCATGGCCATGGCGGGTCATTTCCAGGAAGGGGAAGGTCTGTGTGAGAAGGCCCTTCGCTTTGCCCGCGGCATAGACAACCGGTATAGCCTGGGCATGGAAGAAATGGCTTACGGACAGTTACTGACAATAAAGGGCGATGGGACAGGTGCTCTAGAACACCTGCGTGAAGCCATGCACCATTGCGAGGCAACCCAATTTGTCTTCCTAGAAGCTATGACCTGTAACGCACTTGGTCTGGCACATTTCTACCTGGGGGAGATGGACGCGGCCCGCCAGCATCTGGAGAGGGGCATCAAGCTTAGCAACGAGGGGGACGTCTCTACCGGTCTAGGTGCGGCCTATATGTGCCTGGGAATGGTGCATTTCTTCTCCGGGGACTTGGTGAGCGCACAGCGCTGCGCAGAGGAAGCTCTGAGGCTGGCGCAACAGTATTCCGAGAGGGCCTACGAGGGCCTTTCCTGGTTTCTCCTGGGGGCAGTATTGGGAGCAGCAGACCCTTCACAGGGTGCCATAGCGGAGGAGTCTCTCTTGAAGGGAATCGCCATCGAAGAGGAGATCGGCGCCAGGGCATTCTCCTGTATGGGACATTTGTTCCTGGGACAGCACCATGCCAGTAGCGGTCAGCGAGAGAAAGCTCTGGAATACCTCAGGGCGGCCCGGGCGATGTCCCAGGAGATGGGCATGGATTTCTGG
>JAFNFZ010000153.1 GCA_017885485.1 Chloroflexota bacterium | reverse complement strand
GTTAAGAAACTGGTCAGCAAGAGGTGAATCTCACCATGCGTGATACGCCATCAAGTCACAGACGGAAGGGCTCAGCCGACTTGTGGAAGACCAGGATAACCGAGATGCTGAGGATAAGATACCCGATCATCGAGGGGGGCTTTGGCAGCTTTGGCACATCGGCTCTGGCGGTTCCGGTCTCTGAAGCGGGCGGGCTGGGGATGATCACCGCCACCGCCCTGCGTACGCCTGAGGGGCTGCGCCAGGACATCCGCCGGGCCAGGTCACTCACCGACAAGCCCTTTGGAGTGAACCTGACCATCATGACCTGCCCCAACATTGATGATATGTGCCAGGTGGTTATCGAGGAAGGCATTCCGGTGGTTGAGACCGCTTCCTACCGGGCCGACACGTATGGGAAGCGGCTGCAGGCTACTGGCGTCAAGTGGATTCACAAGGTGGCCACTGTGAAGCATGCTCTGGCGGCAGAGCAGCAGGGGGTTGATGCCGTGGTCATTGTGGGACTGGAAGGAGCGGGATTCAAGAGCACCCTACAGCTCCCCACCATGGTATCCATCCCCTGGGCGGTGAAGCTGTTGAAAGTTCCGGTCATTGCTGCTGGCGGCATAGGCGACGCCCGTGGTTTCATGGCCGCCCTGGCCATGGGTGCGGAGGCGGTCTATCTGGGCACCGCTTTCATGGCCACTAAAGAGTGCCCTATCTCTGAACGCCACAAGCAGTCCATGGCCGAGGCCGACCCCACAGAGCCTAGATATCGGGAGCGGTGTCTGGCTCCGCCCAAGCCTGAAGAGTTGGCCCGGGTGATGGCCGAAAGGGAATCGGCTCCGGTGGATAAGTGGCTGATGAGACTGGAGAGAGTGATGCTCAAGGATTCACCCGATATGCCCGACCTCACCGGGGATGACCTGACCGAGGAGGCCATAGAGGAGGAGATACTGAGAAGCCTGCCGGGGTCGCTGGCTGTGGCTGTAATCGACAGGGTGGTCGGTGTCAGGGAGTTCATCGAGAATATGATCAGCGAGGCCGAGGGAATCAGACGCCGCTGGTCCATCTGCCAGTAAGGTAGTATGAAGCCAGAAGGTGTTAACAGGGTGGTCATCGCCGTCAAGGATCTGGACAAAGCTGTCGAGACATACTCCAGACTCCTTGGTGGTACCTTCCACGACATGAGCGCCGGCGCGGATTCCTACGGGGTCAGGGTGTTCATCAACTGGGATGCCGGCGTAGAGCTGTGCTCGCCGTTGCCCGGGCGCAACAGCTACATAGAGCAGATCATCAACAAG
Source organism: Chloroflexota bacterium (assembly GCA_017885485.1). Taxonomy (GTDB): domain Bacteria; phylum Chloroflexota; class Dehalococcoidia; order UBA2247; family RBG-13-53-26; genus RBG-13-53-26. Next base: position 6,181 of record JAFNFZ010000153.1, on the reverse strand, counting down.
CGGGGCGAAGGACTGGTCGGGGTGGTATTCTGCGTGGACGATGTGGATGAGGCTCACGCCAGGGCGAAAGAGTTGGGTATCGGCGTTGTCGCCCTCGTAGAATACGACCAGGACTACATAGCACGACACTTAGGCGGCAGGTTCAGGAAGTACAAGGAGTACATGCTGAAGTCGGCTGATCTGCATGGTGTCGGGGCTATCGTGGGCCAGATAGAGCCGAAGTAGTTCGCGATTTCCTCACGGTGTCATCCCGCCTGTTCAGCTTCGACTTGACATAATGTCCGCAAGTGGGGTGAACCATGACAGAACCATCCAGCTTGCTCATAAACGGAAAATGGGTTGCCGGCGAAGGCGGCACCCAGGTCAACACCAGTCCCTTCAGCGGCGAGGCCATTGCCGAGATCACCCTGGCCAGCCCGCGGCAGGTGGAGGCCGCCGTAACCGCCGCCCGTGCGGCCCTCCATACATATCGCCGTGTCCCTGCTCACCGGAGAAGCGAGATGCTCCTCAATGCCAGCAGGCTTATCGCTGAGAGGGCGGAGCAGATCGCCCAGACGATCACCCGGGAGAATGGCAAGCCCATAAGATCCGCCCGCGCTGAGGTCAGTCGAGCCGTGACCACCTTCCGCCTGGCGGCCATGGAAGCCGGCCGCATCCGGGGTGAGACTCTTCCCATGGATGTCATCCCTGGCTCTGGAGAGCGATTCGGATTCTACATCCGCCAGCCCATAGGCGTGGTCTCTGCCATCACCCCCTTCAACTTCCCGCTCCACCTGGCTGTCCACAAAGTGGCCCCGGCTCTGGCCGTGGGCAACACAGTTGTCCTCAAGCCTTCTTCTCAGACGCCCCTGACGGCCTGTCTGCTGGGCGAGATCCTTATGCAAGCTGGCTTTCCAGAGGGTACGGTGAATATCGTCTCCTGCTCCAGAGAGACGGCAGATGGGCTCATAACCAGCTCCGATGTTGCTATGGTCAGCTTCACCGGCAGCGCCGCCGTGGGCCGGCTCATCCATGCCAGGGCCGGATTGAAGAGGGTCACCCTGGAGCTGGGCTCCAATTCGGGCAACATAGTCAGCCAGAGTGCTGACCTCGAGCGGGCCGCCGGTTCCTGTGTGGTTGGCGGCTACACTTATGCGGGCCAGGTCTGCATCTCTGTTCAGCGCATCTACGTGCAGAGGTCGGTCTGTGATGCCTTTCTCAGCCTCTTTCTGCCCAAAGTGAACGCTCTCAAGGTGTGCGACCCCCAGACCGAAAGCACCGACGTGGGGCCGTTGATCTCCGATGAGGCCGCGACTCGCGTGGCCGACTGGCTGAACGAGGCTAGGGCCGGAGGAGCCACCGTTCTGTCCGGAGGCACACTGAGCGGCAGGATGATGGCGCCTACTGTTCTTTCGGACGTACGCAGGGACATGAAGGTGGTCTGTGAGGAGGTGTTTGCCCCTCTGGTGAGCGTCATACCCTACCGGCATTTCGAGGAGGCCATCGCCCTGGTCAATGATTCCCGGTATGGCCTCAACGCCGGGGTATTCACCAGGGACCTGGCAGAAGCTTTCATGGCGGTCAATGAGCTTGAGGTAGGGTCGGTCATCATCAACGACAGTTCTGCCTACCGGGCGGACCACATGCCCTACGGAGGAGTCAAAGATAGCGGTCTGGGCCGGGAGGGGGTCAGGTTTGCCATGGATGAGATGACCGAGATCAAATCCGCCGTCATCAGGCTATAGGTAGGAGGCCCGATCTCGTCAAGCCTTTGACAATCGCTGGCATGCTGCTCTCCCCCTTGTATCCAGGCTGAGGTTGAGAAGAAGAAGCGAGTTTCACTAGATACCTAGACGCTTTGCCGCAGCGGTGGCATGTAGAACTTTAAGCTATCTGCGAAGGCCGTGCCCCAAGGGTTCATGGGCCCTCTCGTCAACCAAACACGCATGAGCGGTTTTATGGTATAGTAGATAGAGTATTCTATGTTCATGGATGCCTTTCCATCTGACTGACTCATACATACTCCTCCTGTGCACGGCGCATGTTGCGCCGTCTGTAGGAAGCAGGGGTGCAGCCACCGTCACCCTCCCAACTGAGAAGACCGAAGCCTGTGGCAAAAAGACATGCCTGCTGAGAGGTGAAATTGGCTCAGACTCATCGCCAAGACATTAGAAACATAGCCATAATAGCCCACGTGGACCACGGCAAGACCACCCTGGTTGATGCCATGCTCAAACAGAGCAAGATCTTCCGTGATTCTGAACAGCCTGGGCAATTCATCATGGACCGGAACCCGCTCGAGCGTGAGAAGGGCATCACCATTCTGGCCAAGAACACTGCCGTGATCTATCGGGGGGTCAAGATCAACATCATAGATACTCCGGGGCATGCTGATTTCAGTGGGGAAGTGGAACGCACTGCAAACATGGCTGACGGCTGCCTCTTGTTGGTGGACTCTGTCGAAGGGCCCATGCCCCAGACCACATTTGTGCTGCGTCAGGCTCTGGAAGCCGGGTTGAAGCCCATAGTGGTCATCAACAAAATAGACCGGGAGAACTCCCGCACAGCCGAGGCGGTCAGCCTCACCCAGGATCTCTTCCTGGAGTTGGCCACCAATGCCGACCAACTTGATTTCCCGGTGCTCTACGCCAGCGCCAGAGATGGCATAGCCGTGACCGATCTGGAGGCCGAAGGCGAAGACCTGGCGCCCCTGTTCGAATGCATACTGCAGCAGGTGCCGCCACCGGCCATTGAGGACGGGCCCTTTCAGATGCTGGTCTCCAATCTTGACTATGACAGCTACAAAGGCAAGATCGCCATTGGCAGAATCCTTCGGGGCAAGGTGAGTCCCCATGACCCCGTGGTCACTTTGAATGGCGATGGAAAGGCTACAAACCAGGAAATCGGCCAGGTATTCACCTACCTGGGGCTGGAACGACTTGAGGTGGAAGAGGCCCTGGCCGGCGATATCGTGGCTGTCACCGGCCTGGAACAGGTCCGCATTGGAGATACCATAGCCAGCCCACAACAACCTCAGGCCCTGCCCGGCATACATGTGGGCGAACCGACATTGAAAATGACCTTCGGCGTCAACACGTCACCTCTCGCCGGTAGGGAGGGGCAGTTCTGTACCTCTCGTCACTTGCGGGCCAGGCTCTTCAGGGAACTGGAGACCAACATCAGTCTCAAGGTCCAGGAAACTGGCAACCCCGACGTTTTCCTGGTATGCGGCAGGGGAGAACTGCATCTGGCCATTCTGATTGAAACCATGCGCCGGGAGGGCTATGAGTTCCAGGTCTCCAAACCGGAGGCCATCACCAGGATGGTAAATGATACCCTTCTCGAACCCGTGGAATCCCTCACCATTGACACTACCGGGGAATACATTGGTGTCCTCACCGAGATCCTGAGCCAGCGCCAGGCCCGCCTTGTTGACATGCGCAATGAAGGGACCGGCGCACATCTGGTGTTTCACATCCCCACCAGGGGACTGGTCGGCTTCCGCAGCGCCTTCCTGACGGCCACCAGAGGTGAGGGAGTCATGAACACCCTGTTCCTGGGCTATGAGCCGTGGGCCGGGGAGATTGCCTCGGCTCGTGGTGGAGTCTTGGTAGCCTCGACAGATGGTGTGGCCGTGACCTATGGCCTGAACAATGCTCAGGGGCGGGGCATCACATTCATTGAACCCGGGGCGCAGGTCTATGAAGGCATGATAGTCGGCTCGACTTCCCATGGACGGGATATCCCCGTAAACGTCTGCAAGGAAAAGAAACAGACCAACATCCGCTCATCAACCTCCGACATTGCCGTGAAGCTGGCCCCTCCCATGAGGCTGAGCCTGGAAGAGGCCCTGGGCTTCGTGAACAACGATGAGCTCGTTGAGGTGACGCCCAAGAACATCAGGCTGCGAAAGAAACTGCTCGTCCAGCGCGAGCGTCTCAGGGCCAGCCACGCCGCAAAGCGGAGTCTGGACGAGGAGACCGACTAGCCATTCGTCTGGACAGCCTGCTCACCCCTTGCCATGTCATGCCGCACTTGATGCGGCATCCAGGTGGGGTTGGGGCAGCCCAGATCCAGGCAAAGGAAGGGATACCGAGTTGAGTGAAAAAGCCTTCCAGGACTACTACCCTGACCAGTTGAGCTACTGCTATGGCTGCGGTCGGCTGAACGAACACGGCCTGCATGTACAAAGCCACTGGGATGGGGAGGAGGCTGTCTGCACCTTCCAGCCCCGGCCATATCACATCGCCATTCCTGGCTACGTCTATGGCGGCCTGATTGCTTCTCTCATAGACTGTCACTGCACCGGCACGGCGGCCGCAGCCTCATATCGGGCTGAGGGCCGCGCCATGGGCACGGAGCCAGCGCTGCGCTTCGTGACCGCTTCACTCCGCGTTGACTACTTGCATCCCACGCCGCTCGGCGTTCCACTGGAGGTGCGGGCCACGGTGAAAGATATCAAGGGCCGCAAGGTCACTCTCACAGCCACTCTGTCCGCTGGCGGGGATCTGTGTGCTCGTGGGGAAGTCGTGGCCGTCAGAATGCCGGAGCACCTGGTAACTGGGTAGAGCCGGACCTGCCCACCCCCTACCATGTCATGCCGCACTTGATGCGGCATCCACGCCATCGCAAGGCTTCATGGCATCTCTCTGTGCCCGGCCTCGGGTTGACGTGCTATAATGCCATGAGCCATGAGCCCTGGGACCATCATATACGAAACGAGGTGAGATGATGTATTGTGCCAGGTGCGGAGCCTCCAATGACAACCAGTCTCTGTACTGCCAGAAGTGCGGCACGCCCCTCCAGAGGCCGGGCCAACAGTTGGGCTACGGAGAAGGCACAACCACCGCAGGTGTCCCGGAGTACGCCGGTTTCTGGAAGAGATTCCTGGCTTCCTTCATCGACGGCATCCTCATGTTGATTGTCTTACTGCCGCTCTACATTCTCTTCCTTGTGGATCCACGACCAATGTACTTCTTGATATTCTACCCCTTGGCATTCCTTCTGCCCTGGCTCTACTATGCTGCCATGGAGAGTTCAGCACGCCAGGCAACCCTGGGGAAAATGGCTTTGGGGATCGTAGTCACTGATACCAGTGGAAGGCGAATTTCATTTGCCAGAGCGACCGGCAGATATTGGGGCAGGTTGCTCTCGGGCTTGATCCTCTACATCGGGTACATCATGATCGCTTTCACAGAGAGGAAGCAGGGACTTCACGACATCATGGCTGAGTGTCTTGTCGTAGTGAAGAAGTAGCGCCGAGTGCTCTGTGCCCCTACCGGCGACCGGCTGTACCTTAGGCCACGCTCTGGAAGCTCACCCGGGAGGAATCGCTGGTGCCTGGCCAGAGCAGACCGCTTATCTCCCTCTGCTCCCCCGCATCGGTGATCGGTTCGATCTCTGACAGAGCCTCGCCCTTATCGTTCGTTCCGTATTTCCAGCGCACTACATAACCCTTCACGCTCATGCTTCCCAGCCACGGGACGCCGGTGCCGGTGCAGAACGTGACATTACTGGCCTCGGCATAGTGGTAGAGCACCTTCCGTCCTCGATATTCAAGCAGCTCTTCGTTCAGGGTGAATCGCTTCTCCTCCAGGACAGGGTCTCGAATCGGATGGGCGTACACGTAAGCCATAGCTGTTCAACGCCTCTCGGCCTCAATGATACTGTTGCTCCTAGCAAAGATCAAACCTTCGCCGGTTGCCGGGGCTGGGAACAAAAACACCTTCCCTTTCGTCTCACTAATTGGGCGCTGAACACGATTTGTCGCTTATCGTTGAAACGGAGGAGGTGTCAAATGCAGAGCAAGCCCCCCGGCGGTTCTGCTGGGCTGTACTACTACCGTGGACGCCACTGGTCCAACATGGCCTGGTCGAAAATGAACAGGCAGCCCCCTAGCGGGAACGCACTGCCATCTGCGGAGAAGCAGACCAGCGCATGTGGAGAGACTGAGGAGAGTCTGCAGGCTGCCTCAGGACAGGTGGATGAAACTACCCCGGCAGCCAGCCGGTAGGCTGCGTGTTCATCCTTTGATCGCCTTGATCGTGGCCCACCTCATCTTGCCTGTCACCACCGTCTTCTGTCCCTCTGTCGCGAAGGCGAAGTAGTTCTCCTCGAACTTCTTCAGCAGGTCCTTCTGTCGCCGGAATACCAGATTCCCGCGGGCCTGCGCCCAGTGTGGCCCCATGGGCACGCGTTCTAT
>JAFNFZ010000152.1 GCA_017885485.1 Chloroflexota bacterium | reverse complement strand
CGACTCGGAATGTGAACGATTGACTTGACCCCCCTTGGGATAAGAAGATGAAGGTCTGGAACCATGAACAGGCCATACCTCGCCATCTCCGTTTCCATTATCGCGGTTTCATTTGCCTCCATATTCATCCTTTCCTGTGAAGCGCCCCCGCTCAGCATTGCCTTCTACAGAATCCTCTTCACCACGCTCATAGTAGCGCCATTCGTTTTGCTCAGAAAAGAGAGCCGGGCGGAACTCCTGGCCATCCCCCGATCCACGCTCTCGATGATGATACTGATTGGNNCGTCGGAATCGCCATCGCGGTTGCCGGAGTAGCCATCCTGGTCACCGGCAACTACGGCTCTTCCGCCTTCACGCTGGACACCCTTGAAGGAAATATCCTGGCCATGCTGGGAGGGCTGGCCGCCGGCCTGTACATTCTGGGCGGGCGTGTAGCCAGGAAGACCGTCTCCGTCTTCCCCTACGCTCTGGTGGTCTACGCTGTGGCCACGGTGGCACTCATACCCATCTGTCTAGCCTTCGATGCCCCTCTATCCGGTCTCAGGACGGAAGACTATCTGATCATCCTGCTCATGGCAGTGGTGGCCGGGCTCCTGGGGCACACCCTCTACAACTGGTCCCTGGCGCACATCCGGGCGGCGGTGGCATCGGTCTTCCTTCTGGGAGAACCCATCGGTTCTTCATTGCTGGCATACGCCATTCCCTGGATCCATCAGGAACCTTCTCTCTTCACCCTGGGGGGCGGCGCCGTTATCCTCCTCGGCATCTACCTGACCGCCAGGCGAGTCACTCACCGATGATCTTGACCAGCACGCGCTTCCTGCGGCNNATCTGCTCCCAGGGGCCGAAGTCCAACCGCCCGTCGCTGACCGCGACGACCACCTCACGGCCCATGATCTGCCTCTTCAGGTGAGCATCGCCATTAACCTCACCGGTCCGATTGTGCCGGTATCGGCTGATCGGCTCATGCGGCGCCAGTTGCTCCAGCCAGTCATCATAGTCCTGATGCAGGCCGCGTTCATCATCGTTGATGAATACCGAGGCAGTGATGTGCATGGAGTTCACCAGAACCAGCCCCTCTTTCACGCCGCTTTCATGCAGGCAATCCTCAATCTGTGGCGTGATCTTGATGAACGCCCTGCGTTCAGGAACATTGAACCAGAGTTCTTTGCGGTAGCTCTTCATCTCCCCTCCTCGTAAGCAGGATGCGCCGAATCAAGAAATGTGATTGGGAATATCCGTCAGCCCCATCGGGATCCGTGCGGCCAGAGTCGGCCGCAGTGCAGGCAATGCCGTCAAGGCGTTTCACCAGTATATCACCGAGGGCCATACAGGGTCGTTTGCGTCAACGCCTCACCCACATTACAATCAAGAAAAGCCACACGGATCCTACAGGCTGATAATGGGAACGTTGCGCCTTGGATCGCTGCTCCTGGTTGCGCAAGTTGAGGAGGTGCCAAGATGAGCTCAGGTAGAATTGTACTTCTGGTCTTCGGAATCATTTTCCTGGTGGCGTCCGTTTTTCTCCTGCTCGGCGGCGGTGGCCTGACGTGGGCCAATGCCGCCATGACCGACAGCGATGGATTCTTCACCACGGATACCACCCGACTGCAGAGTGATTCCTACGCCATTGCCTCCGAGCCCGCCGACATCGACTGGGATGCCGATCGCGGTATGGGATGGTGCTGCGACCCCGGCGACTTCCTCACTATCAAGGTGGAAGCCCAGAACAGAACCGCCTCGCAGGGCGTCTTCATCGGCATCGGCCCGGAGTCGGACGTCGCTGCCTACCTTGACGACGTCGAGTACGACGAGGTCACTGAATGGAACTCCAACTCCTGCGGCGTTGATGTGGAATACAGAAGGCACAGCGGGGATTCCGAGCCCGCAGCTCCCACCACGCAAACATTCTGGGAGGTCTCTGCCTACGGCACCGGAACCCAGACCCTGGAGTGGCAACCCGAAACAGGCAACTGGGTGCTGGTCATCATGAACCAGGATGGCTCGTATGACATTGACATGAGCGGAGCAGTTGGCGCGAAGGTACCCTGGGTCTTCTGGGTTGGTATTGGCATGCTGATTGCGGGCGCAGTGGCGCTCCCTGCTGGCATCGTTATGGTCTACTTCGCCGCTCGGAAACCCAGGTAGCCCGGTCCGCAGCAGGTCAAGGTAAGGCTGTCCCTTGACATCGTGCGAAGCTTGCCCTAAGTTGACAGGGACATATGCGATAGATCAAGGAGGAAAACGGCATGGCAAAAGCGAAGGCCCCAGCGAAGACCACGGCCAAGGCAGCAGCAAAGAAAGCTCCAGCGAAGACGGCAGTCAGGAAGTCACCGTCCAAGAGAAACCCTGCAAAGGGTGAGTCCTATGTCTGCGGACTCTGTGGGCTGGCTATCACCGTGGACGAAGCCTGCGGTTGCGTGGATGTGTGCGGCATCACCTGCTGCGGCAAACCCATGAAGAAGAAGGCTGCCAGGGCCAGCACGGCCAGGAAATAGCCACCCCAACACCGTAGCCGCGGGTGAAGGCTATGACTCGGCGCGTTTCTTCAGCGCCAGGCAGTAGCCCTCGAAGGCCCGCTTGAGCTTCTTGCCATACAGGAGATTGACCAGGGGCGCCAGCACCCCGTGGAACTCCTCGAAGTTGACGAAGTGGGTCCGCCCTTCGCCCATCGGCGCGCAGATCTGCCAGCGGAAGCTCTTGATGCCCGGTCTTCCCCTGGTTCTCGATGTTCCCCAGCATACCTTGTAGCATTCAGGCTCGTAGGCCAGGAAGACCTCGTGCTCGTTCTTCAGGAGCTGCTTCTCCGTCATCTGGCAGTCCAGGTCAAACTCCTCGCCAACCGCAATCTTCCTGGCACTCATCCGGGGAGTGAACTTATTCCACTCGGGATAGCGCTCCAGGTCAATGATGACATCCCAGACCTTCTGCGCCGGAGCATCTATATCGATTTCGCTGCGCACGACCTTCATCTGAACCTCCTGACACCCTCCACTGCTTCTGGCGACAACTCTACACCACGCCCCTTCGCTTCCCCCTGCTGCCCCTGATCTCTGCCCTGGCGTATTGGCCTTCCTGGAGGGGCCCGTTGTGATATGATAGATAATAGTAGTATGCCACATTCATGACGGCCAAGGCGAGCACCCCCTCTGAGATACCCCTGCAGCAACATCCATCAAAGGAGCGTAGTATGAGCGTTATTGAAGCCAAAAGCCTCACCAAGATATTCCCTGGAGACGTCAAAGCGGTCGACGGCATCGATTTCGAGGTCGGAGCCGGCGAGATATTCGCCTTCCTGGGGCCAAACGGCGCCGGCAAGACTACCACCATCAAGATGCTGAATACCCTTATCCTGCCCACATCGGGGAGTGCAACAGTGGCCGGCTTCGACGTGGTGAAGTACCCCGCCGAGGTGCGTAAGCGCGTCGGCTACGCGGCGCAGGATGTGGGGGTAGATGAGCGCGCCACCGGACGAGAAAACCTGACCCTCTATGGCCACTTCTACCGCCTGGATGGCAAGAAGATCAAGGAGCGCGTCAAAGAGCTGTTCGAGCTGGTGGGGTTAACTGGCTACGAAGATAAGATGGTGTCCTCTTACTCTGGGGGTATGCGCAAACGGCTCGACCTGGCTATGGGGCTTATTCATCAGCCTCAAGTGATCTTTTTGGATGAGCCTACCACAGGGCTTGATCCCCAGACCAGAGTTCACCTTTGGGACTACATCAACAAGCTGGCCAAGACCATGGGCGTGGCCGTGTTCCTGACCACCCACTACATGGAGGAGGCCGACCGCCTGGCTGACCGCATCGCCATAATAGACCTGGGCAAGATAATGACCATTGGCACTTCGGATGAACTGAAGAAGTCCATAGGCGGCGACGTTGTCATGCTGACCCCTTGTGCGGTGAAGGACGAGGAATGCAGGGACTTTGTACGCCGCGCAGAGGCGGCTCTTTCAGGGAAGCCATTTGTTTCCGGAACCAAGCCGTCGGATGGGGAGTTGGCCGTCTATGTAAACGACGGCGGATCGGCCATCCCCAGCATAATGCAGCTCCTGGGCAGTCAAGGGATCGAGGTCAAGACGATATCCACGTCGCGGCCATCTCTCGACGACGTATTTCTGAAATATACCGGCCGCACCATTCGGGCGCAGGAAGGTACGCCTACCACCATTATGCAAAGGCGACGGCAGGTTAACCGGAGGCGAAACCAATGATGAATGCCTTGTCCGACACTTGGCAGGTGGTGCTGCGTGATCTCAGAGTGCGCATGCGCATGCCCGTCTTCATATTCATGAGCCTGTTTCAGCCGATACTCTGGCTGGTGCTCTTCACCCAGATATTCAAGTCACTTGGTGGCGGTGCGGGTGCTATTAGTGTGTGGGGTTCTGACGTCAGCTACCTCGAGGGGTTCGCGCCCGCCGTGATAGTCATGACCGTGCTGTTTGGCTCGGCCTTTGCAGGGTTTGGCACCCTGATGGACATTGATTCGGGTGTATTGGCCAAGATGTTGGCCACTCCGGTCACCCGAGTCTCCATCATAACCGGTCGGGTCATCGCCGCCGTGCTGGTGGGAGTGGTTCAAGCGCTGATTGTCTTTGTCATCGCGGCCATCATGGGCGTACATGTGGCCACAGGCATACCCGGGGTACTCCTGGTGCTTCTGCTCGTTGCTCTGCTCGGAATAGGGTTTGCCGCCTTCTCCAATGGTCTGGCGTTGCTCTTGAGGCGACAGGAGACGGTCATGGCGGTGGTCAACCTCTTCACCATGCCGCTGATGTTCATGTCTACTATGATGATGCCGTCTAAGACCATAATTGACGGCAAGATTGTGCCAATCCTTCCACATTGGCTTGATGTGGCCAGGCATTTCAACCCGGTGGACTATGCCATAGTCGGCGTCCGCAACCTGGTTATCAATGGTTATGTCTGGTCTGATCTGTGGAAGTCGCTGGTAGTGCTAGGCGTCTTCGCGGTGGTGATGGTGATCTTTGGCACACGGATGTTCCGTGCCAAGGCAGAGTAGGCAGATGTCGCCACCACTCACGCCAGCCCATAACCCGGCTGACAGTGG
>JAFNFZ010000151.1:2758-5684 GCA_017885485.1 Chloroflexota bacterium | reverse complement strand
GCCTGGGCAGGTGATGCTTGGACAAAAGGAATCGCTCCCAACATCAGAAGCGAAACCAACAGGGTTAAACAGAACTTGAACATGTATTTTCTCATAACAATTGTTTGCCTCCATCGCTTTTTCCGGGTCTTCCACCAGCCGTACTCTGATTGGTTCTCACGGATACCGCCCTTGGCCCCAGACCATGTCACGGAAATTGGTGCTGGGTTCTTTGTGTTCCGGGCTAGCCGTTTCTATTGGCCTGGTGGTCTACTAGGTGGAATATAAGAGTTGTGGTGGAGCGCGGTTGTGCGAAACCTGCATGCTGCGGCACGGACGACGGCACCTCTCGTTCTGAGCGGTAGCACACAACCATTGACCGAAGCTCAGGCTTCCATCGCATGAACTCGTAGCCAACGCCGGGCGGCGCCTACGAACTCTGTGCCAGAAGGGCGCGATCAGCTTCTCCGCGAAGGTTTCGACAGCGGTGTGGCAGGCGTTAGGATAGAAGCAGTATGTTAGAAGGACAAGAAGCAGGATAAGGTCTGTCTGGGACAAGGATGCCAGCAAGGCACTTACGGCAGCATAGGGCTGGAGATACCCCAAGGGTCTCTCGCTGATTACTGAGCGAAACAAGCCTTCTTGTGTGGCCAGTCGCGTCTTCGAAAAACTTGTGGCTAGCAGTTTCTAGTCACCTATAGCGATATTTCCCCCGTTGACCTCAGTGCCCACATCCTTGGCACAGGATAGGGACTGATAGATGGTTTGTCAAGGCGCGAAACCGACGGCGCATGCGATAGTGCCTATAACCGTCCATATCTGACAAAAGCGTGGACACGTCTGGTTCTCAACACCTGCCACACGAACCAGACCAGCACCAGCGCCCCAAGCATCTCGGGCAGCGCCATGAGCGCCATTACGGGGTTAGCCACGACCTTTTCCATCACCTCCTGTATCCCTGACCAGGAGTAGAGGTCAGTGGGGTACTCCCCAAAGGAGAATCCCAGCAGCGGCCAGAAGAAAGCCTGAGGTCTAAACCACATGGCATCCAAGAAGATATGAGTCAATACCCCGAATGAAAACACCAGACCAACTGAAGTGCTCTTCTTCTTGTACATGTACAGTCCAATAGCAGTCACCACTATCACAAATAGGAGCGTATGGGCGAATATCCTGCCATTGTCGTAGGTTTGTCTGAAAAGGGCGCGGCCGATGGGCTTGTCAATGACATCTTGAATCATAGCGCCGACGAACAGAATCCTGATATCTGTGCGGTCTGCCAGAGATCTCAGCCGTGCTGCAGGTACCGAAAGAAGGCCTGATGAGGTTGTCTGATGCAAGGGCATTGACTGCGCTGCCGTCGGAGCTGCAGCGCAATGCCTTCCAGGAAGCATAGCGTCCAAGACCATAGCACCAGCCAGAGCGATTCCCATGTGTCCAAAAACGAACATCGGCGTTGCCCCTGATACGATGATATCCGACCGTAGCTGGCGCTGCAAACAGACTTGACGTTTGTGACATGTACAGAGCAGACCACAGCCACTTCACCTCGCGCATATGGATATTGCAGAAGACAGGTCTGATCGGTACAATACCACTGATTCATCATGGTCATGAGGGGTTCGGCTAGACACCACGCCAATGGTTACTAGTGAACGGCGATTCCTCCAGGACGTGGCGCTGTCCCTGGTTAGCCTGGCCGCCTCTCAGCTCGTCCATTTCATTCTCCGTATATTCCTGGCCAGATATCTCGGCCCCGATGACCTGGGGCTATACACGCTATCGTACACCTTCTACTCCTTCGGCGTGCTGCTCTCCGCCTTCGGCATCGGTGGGGGCCTAGCCAAATACGTGGCCGAAAACAGGGATGACGGCCTGGCCTTGCCCACCATGCGAAAGGGACGGCTGCTGGTCGTGGCTGTCGTCTCCTCTTTCGCCATCGGCTGTGTTATGTGGCTCGCCCTCCACTTCTCCTCTCCCTGGATATCCGACCGATTCTTCAAAATGCCTGAACTGAACACCCTGCTCCAGATAGTGGCCTTCTCATTCCCGTTCATTGCGCTGGAGAAGGCCACGCTGGGCTTTCTGAACGGTATGAGGCGAATGGGCCTCTATGCGTTTGTGAACGTGGCCCAGAACGTCCTGACCATGGTTCTCACCATAGTCCTGGGGCTTCTCGGATATGGCCTGGAGGGCGCTGTGGTAGCTCTGGTAGTGCCCATAGTCCTTCTTAGTTTGTACTCTCTCTTCGCCTTGCGGAGGTATGTGAGCAGGCCAATGCAAGGCCAATCTGCCCGCATATTCAGGATTCTTCTCAGGTTCGGTGTGTTTGTGGTCATGGGGAACAGCATGTACATGCTCTTCTACAACATCGACAGAATGCTCCTCGGCCGTTACACGGACGAGGCCACAGTTGGTATATACGGCATTGCAGCGATACTCTCTGGACTTGTGCCATTGATCCCCTCAGCCATTCAACTGGTCACCGGCCCTACAATAGCCAACTATTGGGGACGTGGTGAGTTGGCTAGCATCCAGGCCTTGGTCAATAGAACCATGAAATACACCGCCATGCTAATCATACCGGTCTCTTTGGCAGCGATATTCTTGAGCCGAGATTTGATCACCATCATTTTTGGGGAAGAGTACGCCTCAGCTACTTTCTCTCTCCAAATACTGCTCGCTGGCTTCATCTTTGGAGGTATTTTCACTTCGGTGGGCACCGCGCTTTCCATGACTCGCTGGGTACATATGGGGTTCATCATCGGCATGGTGCAGGTGGTGATGAACGTGGTTCTGTGCGTTCTCCTTATTCCTCGTTACGGTATGAGCGGAGCAGCCACTGCAACCATGATATCGCTTGCGTTTGGCACTCTACTTAATGCATATTTTGTCCAGCGTTTCATCAGAATCGCCATTGACTGGAGATGGTTCGCACGGTTTGTGT
>JAFNFZ010000151.1:0-2729 GCA_017885485.1 Chloroflexota bacterium | reverse complement strand
CACCCTTGAGGGCTGCGAGAATCGTACCGCTTTGGCCACCCCACCACTTGCTACGCTCTGGGTCACCCGGCATGTCCTCTCCTTCCTGGTATGACTCTGCACCACCAGCCCGGCCTTCGACTGCAGAGTCGTGGCCTGGCTGGGCAGCTCAAGACACACGAGTCTGGCAGCAGGGAGGTCCCGAAGTAGCCACCGAGTGGTCTCTATCACGACGCTCAACCGGAAGAGGCCGTAAATGTTGCAGCAGCAGCCTCGACTGTCTATCATCTTAGTCAAAGCATTGCAGATTTCTGAGCAACGAACGGTGTTAAAGCAGCAGGGAAACCCCCGTGTACCGCTGACATTTGGTCAGCGACTAAGTCTGCCGTTCATACGCGCCCTGAGCGCCTCCGGTTTCCTGGACGCCTACGGATTCCTGCGCCGACACGTGGCTCAATCGTCAGCATACATTGTGGCCTACCACCGCGTGGGCAGCACCTACGAATTCCCTTCCGACGTGCCAATGATGGGATCACAGGACTTTGAGAAGCAGATCGTCTACCTGAGTCGAAGATACAGAGTCATATCCCTGCGTGAACTGGGCGGTGCTCTCAATAGGGGCGCAAGCATACCGGCGAAAACGGCAGTCATAACGTTTGATGACGGTTACAGGGACAACTATCTGAAGGCATATCCCATCCTGCGGAAACACGGTGTGCCCGCCACTATCTTTCTGGCAACGGGCCACATTGACAGCGGGACACCTTTCTGGTGGGATCGCGTCAGCTACGTCATGCACAACACTGCTCGGGAGATGGTCGAACTGGGCCAGTTCGGGACATACCATTTCAACAGCACAACTGAGCGGTGGCTGGTGGCGCGCACCATACGTGAGAGACTGAAAGATCTGCTGGACAGTGAGAAGAACCTCGTCATCGAAGAACTGGCGAGCCAACTGGGCGTGGATATGCCCAGTTCCCTAAACAAAGAGCTGTTCCTTTCATGGGATGAGATCAGAGAAATGTCCCGGAACGGTATTGATTTTGGTGCTCACACCGTCAACCACCCAACATTGATCGGGATGCCACTGGAACAGGCAAGAAGGGAGATAGTCGATTCGCAGAAGCGCATTCAAGAGAACCTCGGTCGGCCCGCCGATACGTTCGCCTACCCCGACGGTCGGCTGCTGAACGTCAACGATGGCATCAAGGCAATCTTGAGAGAAAACGGCTTCGTCTGTGCTGTTTACGGTAACCCCGATGCTCTTGTCTCCCCCGGAACAGACCCGTACGAGTTGGGCAGACTCTCACCCAGGTGGGATTTCAGCACATTTCATTTGACCGTCTCCGGACTGTATCCGGATTTGATGGCTCTGAGACGCCGATTGAGGAGGCAATGAGCAACACTGCACCAAAGTGGTCCACAAGGGCCTATCGCGAGGGGGATGAGGAAGGGATCTTCGAGCTCTGGAAAGCTGTGTATCCCGAGAACCCGTATGATCGACAGCAGTGGCTGAGATGGTGGCATTGGATCTACAGGGCCAATCCCCGCGGGACCGGCGTGATATGTGTGGCTGAACACGACGGCAGGGTAGTAGGCCATGCCGCAGAAGTCCCTTTGGTGATGAAGATCGGCGGGGAGAACGTCCTCGTTGGCCTTGGTATAGACGCCATGACACATCCTGAGTATAGGCGTCAAGGTATGTATCTGGCAGTGGTAAGAACAAGGCGTGCCCTGGGCGAGGCACGCGGCATACGTGCCACATACGCCTTCCCAAACAAGCTTTCGTACCCCGGACAGGTGAACGAACTGGGCGCCTTTGACATCGCCACTATGCAGAAAGTAGTCAAGCCACTCAGTTGGCGTAATGCGATGCTGACTCAAACCCGGAACAGGCTTCTGCTAGCCATTGGTGCAGTGGCAGGCGGTTTGTTGAGCACAACCTTCTTCAGGACTAGCAAGTCGCCTTCTCTGAAAGGCCTGAAGATCGCCCAGGTGTCTCATTTCGACGAGCGAATCGATGGCCTCTGGAGAAGAGCCTCGTCCCAATATCAGGTGATAGTAGTGAGAAACAGGGAATACCTCAACTGGAGGTACGTAGCTGTACCAGATACGGACTACCTGATATACGTGGCTGAGCAAACGGAAGCGATTGTTGGCTATCTGGTCGCCAGCCGCAAGCAGGCGGATCACGCAAGAATCGGCGTTGTTCTGGATGTTTTCACCGAATCGGAGGAGATAGCGCAGTGTCTCATTTCGGAAGCAATCACGCGCTGCAGGCAAGAGAAGCTTGACCTACTCTATGGTGCCCGCATGACGGGCACGCCGCTTGCCAGAGCTTTTCGACGCAACGGTTTCCTGCCCCTGCCTTTCGTCAAGGCCATTCACATCACTGGTCGCTCGGTTTCACCCGGCGTTGCTGAGCAACTTCAGGACCCTAAGAACTGGTTTCTCCAGATAGGCGACTCTGATGAAACCTGACCCAGCGCCGGGCTGGCTACGAGGTTCATTGACCCATGACGGAGCTGTTATGCTTCTGCAACTGATGCGGTTTCTGGTTCCTCTTGGCCGTGGTGGCTACAGCCAACCGTGATTGACATCAGAACTCAGTTGCAGAGCTGGAGCCGAACCCTTCTCCAGTCCCATCAACTCCGCCTGTGCCCGGATTGCCGTCGGCAGATTCAGTTGCCCGAAGAGCCGCTGGTCTTCTTCTGCCAGCTCGAATAGCCTGGCAACAAGTCTTTCTCTGG
>JAFNFZ010000150.1 GCA_017885485.1 Chloroflexota bacterium | reverse complement strand
AAGTACACAAGAGGTTCAAGCTGGCTGGGCTGACTCTGGCCCAGGTGTTGGAAGCGCATGACTTGAAGGAGTTGCTGAGCAAGTGAGGATTTGCACCTATTGCCGAGTCAGCACCGAGGATCAACACCCAGAGAACCAACTTCTGGAGCTCAGAAGGTGGGCAGAGCAACAAGGTCACACGGTGACACACGAGTACGTTGACTTCGCCAGCGGCGCACGGCGACGGGAGAAGCTGGATGATTTGTTTGAGGAAGCCAGACATCGCCGCTTTGACATCTTGGCGATATGGAGCTTAGATCGACTGACCAGAGAGGGGCCGCTGGCCACCCTTCTCTACGTTCATCGTCTCAACTCCCTCGGAATCAGGGTCTACAGCCACCAAGAACCGTACCTTGATCCCAAGCTGCCGTTTTACGAGAGCATCATCTCTCTGCTTGCCGACATCGCTAAGTGGGAACGGGATCGCCGCTCACAGCGAACGAAGGTAGGATTGCAGAGGGCTGTGGCTCAGGGCAAGAAACTAGGTAGACCACGGGGTTCCAGAGACCGCCGAAAAAGGGTGGTCAGGCGCCGTGCTTGAGTTCCACGCTCAAGCCGCATAGGCAACAAAGTAGCGTTTGTTGGTCACTTGACAATTATATGATGATAGTCATACAATAAGGGCATGGATAGGAAAGTCGTCTTGCCGATATTGGAGTGCCTGCGTTGCGGCCATAGCTGGATACCACGAAAGCCGAAGGAACCCAAGCAATGCCCCGCCTGCCACAGCCCCTACTGGAGCAGGTCGAAGACCAAGCAGAGCGGGCCAAGGAGGAAGGTGCGGAAATGAGAATCGCAATCTATCGTCGAGTCAGCGGTGATAAGCAGGAAAAGGAAGGCACTAGCCTTCAGACGCAGCAAGACGGCTGTCTCAAGTACTGTCGTGACAAGGGTTACGACGTGGCCTATGATTTCAGCGAGACGTATTCGGGGCTGACACTTGAACGGCCCAAGTTGAACGAACTGCGTGAGTTGGTGAGGGCTAGGGAGATCGATGTTCTGGTTGTGTATTGTCTGGACAGGCTAAGCCGTGATCCTACCCACGGAGTCATACTGATCCAAGAGATAGAGAAGCACAACGTGAGCCTTGAGGCAGTGACTGAGACTGTCGATTGCTCGGAGTTGGGCAAGCTGATCAGCTACATTCGCGGCTTTGCCGCCAAGCTGGAAGCAGAGAAAATCCGAGAGCGCACCATGAGGGGAAAGAGAAAGAGGGCAGAGGCTGGCAGGCTTCCGTCTGGAACGGGTAGGAAGCTGTACGGATATGACTACATAACGGGCAAGGGCATCGGCGAGGGTGTGAGGTATATCAAGGAGAGTGAAACGAAGTGGGTGCGCCAGATGTACACATGGCTGGTCGAGGAGGGGTTGACCGTAAACGGCATAACTCGGCGACTCAGGGCCTTGGGAGTACCAACCCCATCGGGTGGCCAGTTTTGGATCAGGCAGACCGTGTACAGGATGTTGACCAATCCTGCCTATATCGGGAGGACATACGCATTCACAAGGGACTATGTGGAACCTAGAAGAAGACGCAACCCGAACACTAAGAGGAAGAAGACTGGCATTGTTCTGAAGCCCAGAGATCAGTGGATTGAGCTACCCAATGCCACACCCGCAATCATCGATGAAGACGTATTTGAAGCAGCACAGACGATTCTGAAACGGAACAAGCAGCTTGCCTCCCGCAATGCCAAGAGGCCGTACCTGCTCAGCGGCTACGTCTTCTGCGCCCGTTGTGGGAGAAGGTATCAAGGTTATGTCAAGAAGTGGAAGGATGGGGACAAGCGTCACGAACAACGCTACTACCGCTGCGGGGCCAGCCAGACCATCGTGAACCCAAGCCCCTGTGATAACCGCGAATTGAATGGCCCAGCACTGGAGGCAGCCGTCTGGACGCAGATCGAGGCCATCCTCTCTCAACCTGACGTAGTTCTGGGAGAGATCGAGAGGAGGAGGCAGGAAGCGGGTGACACCAGCGCTATCGAGAGAAGTCTGGCGACAATTGAAGCCAAGATGAAGCACAGGGGCAAGGAATGGGACAGGATACACCGCGCCTTCTATGTCACAGGGGATGAGGAGCGGTTCATAAGCGATGTGGCCGAGTTCAAGGAGCAGGGCAAGGCGCTAGAGAACCAGAAAGAAGAGCTAGAGAGAAGTCTTATGTCAAGTAGGGAACTGACTATCGATATGAAGGCTATCGAGGGTGTTTGTGGGGCCTTGGCGAAGAATCTAGGCTCTCTGGGGATCGAACAAAAACGACTTGCCTTAGAAGCACTTCAGGCGAGGGTGAACGTGGATGGCTCCCACATAACCCTTGACGGTGCTGTGCCTATCCCCGATCGTCCAATTGAGCCTATGTCAATAAGATCACCGAAGCCGCACTGGCCGAGATGGCCTCTTTGAATACCTCACGGGGATGGGCCAGACTGGAATCAAGGCTGCCCACAGAGACCGGTGCTACCCCGATGACCCGGTTTCTGGTATCCATGAACACAGTCAAGAAGTGCTCCTTCTTCCTGCGCTTCAGCCTGCTCCCCACCGACTTCAACACGTTCTCAGGGCTTCTGACAATGACTGAGTCTTTCTCCGGGTAGCTCTCCAGTCTTCTACCCAGTTCAAAGGCAGCCTTTATCTGACTCGCCTTGGCCAGACCGATCCCTTTGACCTGGCACAGCTCCTCAAGGGAGCTATCGGCGATGCTCTGGAGGTCGCCGTACCTGCTCAACAACTGCTGCGCTGTAACCATGACGGATTCCCCTCTGATCCCCCGGCCGAGGATCAGTGCCAGCAACTCCTGTATGGACAGGGCTTCAGGCCCGAGATTGACCAGCCTTTCCCTGGGGCGCTCCACCGGGGGCAGATCGTGGATGGTGAATGATTTGCTCAATTGTCCTTGCCTATCTGTGACCTCAAATAGGCCTCCATCAACTCGTCAAGGGCACCATCCAGGACGGCTGCCGCATTGCCGGTCTCCAACCCCGTGCGATGGTCCTTCACCATCTTGTAGGGATGGAGGACATAGCTTCGGATCTGGTTCCCCCAGGCCGCTGGAGTGTGCTCGCCCTTGAGTCTGTCTCTCTCCTCAGCTTCCTTGCTCGATTCCAGCTCCAGAAGACGGGCCTGCAGCACCTTGAGGGCGATCTCTTTGTTCTGATGCTGGGAGCGCTGGCTCTGGCATCTCGCAACCAGTCCAGTTGGGATGTGGGTTATCCGCACCGCCGAGCTTGTCTTCTGCATGTGCTGCCCGCCCGGACCACTGGACCTGAAGGCCTCCACCTTCAGATCATCCGGTGATATCCTCACCTCCGTAGCCTGCTCCACCTCGGGCAGCACCTCCACCAGCGCGAATGAAGTGTGACGGGCGTGGTCGGCGTCGAAGGGGGAGAGCCGCACCAGCCGGTGCACGCCGTGCTCCGACCTGAGATAGCCGTAGGCGTGGGCACCTCTCATCTCCAGCATCACACTCTTGATCCCGGCTTCTTCTCCGGGCGAGGTGTCCAGGACTTCAGCACGATATCCGCGTCTCTCCGCCCATCTGAGGTACATCCGCATCAACATCTCCGCCCAGTCCTGGGATTCGGTGCCCCCGGCACCGGCATGGATGGCGACAAGAGCGGCCCTCCCATCATACTCACCGCTGAGCAGCAGCTCAAAATCGAGCCTATCCAGCTCGGCCACTATCTTATCGATTTCAGAACGGACTTCCTCCTGAAGAGATGCGTCTTCTTCCTGAAGGGAGATGTCCACTATCTCCATCACTTCGTTCGCCCGGCGTTCCAGACCGCGCCAGACCTCCGTCTGTTCCTTCAGAGCACTCAGCCTACGCATGGCCTGGTTGGCCCTGGTCTGATTCTCCCAGAAATCGGGTTTGCCCGATTCCTTCTCCAGTTCGGAGCTCTCCTTTTCCTTCTCCAGTACGTCAAAGACGCACCATCATGGCAGAGACTCGCCTCTGCAGGTCTTCAAGCCTTTCCTTCTCACTCTGCATGTGCTACTCTTCCTCCTCGTTTCGGATATGGGGAATGCCAGACACCATCCATTCAGAATGGACTGACTGGCTGCCTTTGATGGCTTGCCTCGGGGTCGGACAGCAACCCCCCACCGGCGGCCAGATGGGCCAGACGGGTCGGCTCGGGCATGCGGTAGCCCCGACACAATCTCATCACCCAGGCCACAGCCGACAGCAGATCCACCTTGTGTCCGATGGA
>JAFNFZ010000149.1 GCA_017885485.1 Chloroflexota bacterium | reverse complement strand
AACAGGAGCAATGGAGTCCGCAAGGCGCAGAGACCCAGTCCGCCAGCTGCGGTGAGTAGGACAGGGCAGGCATTGGAAGGCTGCCGCTGCCTGTACAATCACGGCATGCCCTACCTGAAGCCTCCTGCCCAAACCGCAGTCCTCCTCGACCTGGTCACGAATCCGTCTTCCAGAAGTTCAAGGATTGCGGCAGCACACCGCAACTGAGCGCAAAGACTATGAGCTTGGATTTCACATTGGCAACATATCGGGAATTATGTAACGCAATACTTCAGTCGGGGTATACGCCCATGACCGTATTGGCCTATCTGGAGTCAGCGAAGCCGCCTGACAGATTCGCCATCATTAGACATGACGTTGACCGGGCAGTCGGCAATGCTAGAAGGATGGCGCAGCTGGAGAGCGACTGGGGAATTAGCGCGACGTATTACTTCAGATTCAGAGGGGGCACATTCAGGCCCGACACCATGACGGACATGGCTCGCATGGGACACGAGATTGGCTATCACTACGAGACACTGGATAAGGCAAAGGGAGACTGCGACCATGCCATGGAGATATTTGAACGTGAAATCAGCGCCTTCAGAGAATTCGTTCAGGTCAAAACCATCAGTATGCATGGTAACCCGCTGACACGCTGGGACAATCGAGATCTGTGGCGCAAATATGATTTCACAAGCCTCGGAATTCTGGGGGAGGCCTATCTCTCCTTCGATGATGTCGTCTATCTTTCTGATACCGGCAGGACGTGGGGTCACGGGTACAAGGTAAAGGACTGGCTCCCCAACGGTGGCAGTCGTGAAGCGGGACGGTCGGTCGCGTCCGGGCTACAAACGACTTATGATCTCATCAGGCTGGTCGAGACAGGACAGAATCATCGTTTGTATCTGAATACGCATCCAGAGAGATGGGCGGACGGCACATTGGGTTGGATGGTATCCCTCATGAAAGACAAGGCGGTGAACACTGTCAAGCGGGCACTGAGCCTGAAATCGTCACTGAAATCGAGGTAACCAGCAATGACAACTGTCGAAGTCAATCCCGCTATCTCGGTCGAGGAGTGGCAGACTTACATCCAGAACCACCCTGAAGGGACCTATTACCATCTTCCGCAATGGCAAGAGGTCATCAAGGAGAGCTTGAACCACAGGCCCTTCTATCTCTTCGCTAAGAACAGTGAGGGGAAGCTTTGCGGAATCCTGCCTCTGTTCCAGATCAGAAGCATTCTGACCGGCAAGCGATTGGTGTCGCTGCCATTCTCCCACACATGTGGGCCTGTCGCCGATTCCGAAGACACCATCAAGGTTCTCATCGACAAGGCAAGGAGTCTTAGTGATGAGTTGTCATGCTCATATATGGAGATCAGGACGATCCAGCCATTATCGCTGGGCCTGGAGATAGACGACCATTTCCACAGTCATGTTCTGAAACTCTCCGAACCCAAGGAGATGTGGCAGAAAACGATCGATAGAAGGGCGCGGCAGGCAGTTGGCAAGGCAAGAAGAGACGGTGTCATGGTGAACATACATGATTCCGCCGAAGCCTTCGAGGTCTTCCATGCTCTGAATCTGCAGACCAAGAGAAGGCTCGGTGTGCCCGGTCACCACAGGGAGTTCTTCATGGCCATACACAAACACATGAAAGACTACGCTCGCCTCTATTTGGCTGAGCTTCAAAACAAGTTTGTTGCCGGTGCTCTGATGCTCAATTTCAACGGAGTGGCTGGCTATTCCTATGCGGCCTCAGACAGCCGTTACCTGAAGCAATGCCCCAACGATCTCCTGGCGTGGCAGGCCATAGAGGATAGCTGGAACGCAGGGTTCCGCAGCTTCGATCTTGGCAAGACCGATCCGGGCAATCTCGGGCTGAGTCACTTCAAGGAGAAGTGGGGGGCCCAGCCCCACAAGCTGCACTTTCACTACTATCCCCGTGCGCCAGTGCTGGTGTCTTCAAACAGAAGCGGAATGAAGTATAGACTTTTCACCACAGTGTGGAGAAAAGTCCCCCTGCCTCTCGTGAAAGCACTGAGCCCCACAATCTTTCGTCAACTGGACTGAAGACCAGCGGGTAGCGCTTGTTCGTTTGGGAGCAGAGATGAAGCTACTGGTGGACCTTAACCATCCCGTCGACGTCAATTTCTTCAAGAACGCCATCAGACGGTTGGCGAACGAGCACAATTGTGACATTGAGATTACTGTCCAACCCAGAGGCAAGCTGGTGCCCATCCTTCAGCAGGAACTGCCCGACTTCCCGTTTACCTCCATTGGCATACATCGGAAGTCTCTGGCTGGAAAGATCTACGGTGCCGGGTACCGATGCCTGCGACTTCTCAGTTACATTCCCCGAAAGAAGTTCGACGTTGTTGCCTCCTTCGGGGGCATCGGCGTAAGCCATGCCACCTACATCCTCAGGAAACCGTCGGTTGTCTTCGATGACGACATAGAATACAAACTCGGGTTCTATCCCTACAAGCCCTTTGCCACTCGAATTGTCTTGCCTGCTCAGATCCCGCTTCATGGCAGGAATATCGTCAACTACAGGGGCTTCAAGGAACTGGCCTACTTGCATCCCAACTATTTCCAGCCTGACCCGAGTGCACTGCATGAATACAAACTGAAGGCGGGCGGGTATATCTTCATCAGGGAAGTCAGCAAGATAAGCATGAACTATGCCCACCTGGAGACCGGCCAACTGGCCGGTGATTGCCACCAGTTGCGCAGTCTGGGACTGGACATCGTCCTCTCTCTGGAAGACAAGTCGCTCACAGATCGCTTTGCGCCCTACTGCACCATACTCCAGGAACCGGTCAGGGATATCTACTCCCTGATGCATTTCGCCCTGTTCACGATCTCCTCCGGCGACACCATGGCCCGCGAATCCTGCCTGACGGGCACCCCTGTCATTTACACCGGAGGGAGATACATGTCCGTCAACACCGATCTAGTAAAGAAGGGCATATTCTTTGAGCCAGATGCGGAGAATCCCGTGATGACTTTGGTTAGTAGAGTAATAGGGCAGAACATTAAGGAGAAGACTCAGGAGATAGTGCATCGCGCCCTGCAGCACGAATGGGACGACACCACTGAAGTAATCGTCAACAACATACTGGACTTCGCCCCCAAAGCGCGGCCATCGGCAGCCCTCTGATGAGTCTATGCAGGCTAGGATGGAAGTCGCAATTGTTGAGGCCATGGACCCCGCCCTGCCGGGAATCGGAGGAGGTGAGACATACTCGCTCAACCTTCTCCACTACCTTCTGAAGATGGGGGTCCCCACGGTCTTCATCGGGGCCTCATCGCCAGACAGCCAGCCAGTCCAAAGGGCTTTCACCTTCGTGCCTGCTACCCGCAATCCATCCCTCAGCAATCTGGGCTATGTCCTGAGACTGGTGCTGAGTCGCTCGTTTGCCTCGGTCCCTCCGGGGGCTATCGTGCATGTCCAGCGTCCGGAGTACGCCCTTCCTTTCGTTCTGTTCTGCCGCCGGAATCCCAAGGTGATCACTCTGCACGGAAAAATCCTGCACGGGGTCAGGCTGAAACAGCCGTCCGTGGTGGCACGGATGTACGGAATGGTGGAGTCGTTCTGTCTCAGACACAGTTCCGCCGTGATCGCCGTTGATGAGGGCACGAGGGAGTTCTACAAGAAGGAGTATCCCTGGCTGGACAAGAGAATCCGGGTCATCCCGATCGGAATAGACCTGGGAAGATTCAAGCCACTGGACAGAGACAAGTCACGCGCGGAATGGGGGTTCGGCATTGGCGAGAAGATCATCATGTATGTGGGCCGCCTCGAAATCGAGAAGGATCTGGGGTTCCTCATCGAAACCCTTCGCATGGTGGTAAGCCGGGTCCCTGAAGCACGACTCGTTCTCGTTGGCGATGGCAGGGACAGGCAGCGCCTGGAAGAGATGGCCAAGGATATCAGCCCGCGGCAAGTGCTCTTCCTGGGAGCGCAGAAACCGGACCGTGTACCTGACCTGCTGAACTGCGCCGATGTGCTGGCCCTGTGTTCCCTGTTTGAAGGCAGCCCAACGACGGTCAAAGAGGCTCTGGCCTGCGGAGTGCCCGTCGTGACCGCCCCCGTGGGGG
>JAFNFZ010000148.1 GCA_017885485.1 Chloroflexota bacterium | reverse complement strand
GCTCTGACTGTCAACCGATCGCACCCGGATCGCCCCGAGGCATGCGCCCGTTCACCTATTGATCAGAGATTCGCGGGATCAGTTGAGAGGGACGTGGTGGGGATACGATTTCTGAAAGAGCCGAAACTCGAAGAACCGGACATGGTCGCCTGCTGGCCGGGGATCGGGAATGTCGGGACTCTGGCTGTTGACACTCTGAGGAGCCAGACTGGAGCAGAGGTGTTTGCCGAGATTGAGCCCTGGGAGGTCTTCTATCCCAGGAAGGTGACGATCAGGGCGGGGGTGGTTACTCACATGGAGTTCCCCAGCAGCAGATTCTACTGCCAGGCGGTGGGCAGAAAGGACATGATGATCTTCCTGGGGGAGGAGCAGCCTGCCGACGCTGACAGAATGTATGCCCATGGGCGCAAAGCTGAGGAGATGGGCAATCTAGTGCTGGATGTGGCGCAGAGATATGGTTGCCGGAGGATATACACTTCGGGGGCAGCGGTCTCCCTCACCCATCACGGGGCCAGGCCGAGGGTTTGGGTAGTGGCGACTACAGAGCGTCTGCTGAAGGAACTGAGGCGGTGTGAGAACACCGTCCTGATGAGCGAGATTGAAGGCATTGGGGGCAGCGGGAGCATCACCGGCCTGAATGGGCTGCTGCTGGGGTTGGCCAAGAAGAGGGGTCTTGAGGCCGCCTGCTTGATGGGTGAGATACCGGACTACCTCTCCGGGGTTCCCTTCCCCTATGCCCGGGCTTCGAAGTCGGTGCTGGAAGTCCTCAGTGGTTTCCTTGGGGCTGAGATTGACTACGGCGTCCTGGATAAGATGATTGCCCAGGTGGACGCGTTCGTGAACACTATCTACGAGAACCTGCCGCCACCCATGAGGGAGCGAATTGAGCAGCGGAAGCTGGCCAGGCCTTCCAGGCAGGAGCCAATAACCGAAGATGATGCGAAGTGGATCAAGGAACACGTGGATGAACTCTTCAAGAAGGGGGACAAGGAGGGGTGAAAGACCCTCTTAAGTTCCTTTCCCGGCCGGCGCTTCAGTTTCCCACGCTGGTCGTTGCCTGGAGTGAAGACGCGGGCCAACTGGGGCCGAAGGTGATTGACTACCTGAGGCGGAAACTGGGCAGCCACAGCTTCGGTGAGATCGAACCCGTGGACTTCTTCGCTATGGGTGGGGTGGCCGTTGAAAACGATCTGGTGAAATTCCCCGAAAGCTGGTTCTACGTCTCCCCCGAGCGTGATCTGGTGCTTTTCGAGAGTGCGCCGCCTGCCTCTGACTGGTACCGGTTCTTGAGCCTGGTTGCGGACGTTGCCGAATACTACTGCCATGTCAGGGAAATCCATACCATCGGGGGTATGGTGGCTATAAGTGCCCACACGACCCCGAGGCAACTGGTGGCTGCCTTCAGTTCCTCAGAGGTGAAAACAACTCTAAGTACCTATAACCTGGTCGATGCATATGACTATGAAACATCACCCGGTCAGAAACCAACGCTGAGCTCCTACCTGTTGTGGGTGGCCAAGAGGAGAAACATTCCCGCGGCGAGCCTGTGGGTGCCCATCCCGTTCTATCTGGCGGGCGGTGAAGACCCCAGGGCCGAGAAGAGAGTGCTGCAATTCATCGACCGGAGACTGGACCTGGGCCTCGACCTCCGAGATCTGGATGAGGATGTCAAGAGGCAGAGCGAAGAACTGGCTGAGGCTCGGAGCAGCAACGCCCACATTGAGGAGGCCATCGCCAAACTGGAGAGCAACCAGAATCTCTCGGAAGAGGAGAGCCTGAGGCTGGTCGAAGGGGTGGACCAGTTTCTGAAGAGAAAGAGGGCGTAGTGCCTCCGACTCACGGGCGTAGTGCCGGTTGGCGATGTCGGTGTCGGGCGATTCGGTGCTTGACAGTGGGAGAGCCTGGAAACTAACATAGCCACACCATTGCCGTGGAATTCTAGGAGGACAAGTGCTTACCATCACCCAGCGTGCAGCCCAGGAACTGAAGGCTATTGTAGAAAACGATGCTACGGATTCAAACCATGTCCTGAGGATAGACACCGAGAGCGATGGCTTCTCTCTGTGGCTTGGGCCGGAGGTAGAAGGCGATACCCTGGTGGGGAGCGAGGATACCGTTTTCCTGCGCGTCTCTCCGGAGTTGAGCCGTTTGCTGGTGAAAGCAAGCGTGATCATCGACTGCAGGGAGAGCGGTGATGGGCCACGTCTGGTGGTTTTTCGGGAAGACGACCTGTCTGCGGGGAAACGGCCGTCCAGCCGCCGCAGTTCCGGAGTTCGGCAGCGGAAGGGCTCGTCCTCCAAGCCAGACGCGAATGGCAGGAAACGGACCTCAAACCGACGCAAGCGGTGAGACGGAAAACTCGAATCACTCGCATGGCCCTGCGGAGGCAGTGGCATGCCCGTGAGTCGGAGGAACCCCTCTGTGGAAGGGGCGACCCATTGGAGCTGAACGGTCTCAGGAGCACAGAGGGAGATGCCGGATGAGTGAAGAGCGATTCCTGTGGAACAAAGACCGCACGGAGATGGTGAGGGTTGGCGCCATCAAACAGATTGCCATTGCTGAGATTGGTGGTACCTATGCAGCAGTGCCTCCTGAGCGTATGCCTAAGAAAAGGCCGTCGGGTGCGGAGAAGAGCACCTGGGTTGTGAGGGTGCATTTCATTCACAGCGCGGAGACCATGGTGCTGGGCATCTTTGACTCCCTGGATGAGGCACGCCGGTTTGCGGAAGAGCTCCAGCGCCATGCGGAGGGCAGCGCTGGCCATGAGCCATCGCCCCGGCAGGGCGGTGGAGCCTCCATTGCATGAGGGTATTTGCCCGGGGTAGAAGAACTGAAGAGGCTGCCCGTCAACGTGCGACCCTGTGGAGGGGGTCTCGATCCTGCTACTACCTCTATCAAAGCCTGGCTCGTCGTGCCGCTGCCAGGCGCGGTAGCAGCACCAGAACGACCACGGCGCCAAGAAGCGCCGCACCCACTCCGATGATGATCCAGATCCATGTGGGCATTGGGGGGTTGATGGTGAAGGTGTCCCAGGCTAACGTGGACTCATTCCCTGCCCCGTCGATGGCCTTTGCCCCGATCTCATAGACAGACCCGCTGCCCAGTTTTGGCAGGGCGCAACTCCAGGAGTCCGTGCCAGAGGCGGTGACCCATGCTGAGTCTGGCACCCAGGAGGATCCATCCCACCAGGTGTTCTGGCTGGTGTTCCTGATCTGAATCTCGACC
>JAFNFZ010000147.1 GCA_017885485.1 Chloroflexota bacterium | reverse complement strand
AGGTCTTCTCTGAGACCGGTCACCAATCTCTTGATCACTATCAAGCCAAATAGCACCATGCCGGCGGCAATCGTCTCCCAGGGCAGCCCCATGACCCAGCATCCCAGGGGAAACAAGCCAAAACCGCAGAACATCCCCAGAGGAAGGCTGAAGCTCGGGGGCCCGCCGAACTTCAGGCGTTCATCAAGCGTCCTTCGCGAGTCCATGAACCTGGGCAGCGTTCGTACCAGTGCCCCGACGGCTATGGGTACAACCAGGAACGCCACAGCCTGGTAGGCCAGCGCTGCGGCCATACCCAGACCGGTGGTATTGCCTTTCTCCCCCCTGAAGTTCAGGAATACCGGCCACATCTCGCCCACTATCACCGCCAACCCCACTGCGGCCACCAACCCCACCTCCAGGCCAAGCACTCTGTCAACTATGGCTACGGCGATACCGCCTTTGGCAACGTCCCAGGTGACTCCTATCAGCCCCTCAACACGGCCGACCTTCCGCCATAGGCTGATGTGCATATCCTCTTCTTTTGATAGATCGACTCCTCGTATCCTGCCTATGAGGTAAACCACGGGCAACGCCCCATAGAGGTACGCGCCCACAATCCACAGGGCATAGATCCACCAATCGTCAACACACATTCTGCGTCTCCCCCCGGGATCCTACAAGCCTGGTGCATGACTAGTGGTCATAGCGCCCTTCCAGGAAGTCATCCCAGTGTTCGGTTCTGCGTTGTCCCATCCTGCGCTCCATCACTGCCGGCCCCAGGAGCACAACAAAGGCAACCAGCGCCAGAACAGCGATGTTGAACAACCCGATGCTTCCCATGCTGGCGAGGACCATCATTATCAGGACAATAAGGCCGGCGATCAACAACACTCCCAACTTCAGCCACCGTTTCCTCAGTTGGGTGAAGAGAGCGACAATCCCGGCCAGTGTCAGGAAGCTCATGACCATCCACGGTTCCAGACCGTAGAAAGTCCCTCCGCCATCCTGCAGCAACTCCTTCCTCCACTGAGCCGTCAGAAACCAGCCGATCACTCCCAGGAAAGGCAATACCGATAGTGAGCCGAGCAGCCAATCGCGTTTCAGGATATGTGCCATGATGATGCCAAGCAGGACTCCCACCGCGCTGAAATAGGCGGTAGCAGCCAGCCAGAGCCACCAGGAAGCAGCGAAGCTACCTCCCTCCAAAGCCTGATCCAGAATGATCAGGCCCACCCCCAACAGGGGAATCAAAGCATAGCCCAGCCATGTGAAAAACCAGGTGGGCCTGTTATGTCGCCAGCCATAGACCACCACACCGACCACAGACAGAATGATGACGGCCAGCCAGCCGATGTTGGACCACAGGTGAAGGGCGAAAAGCAGCGAGAATAGAACGTGGGGCAAAGCGGCCATCAGGGCCTGGGGCCAGTTGTCTTTGCTGTGTGCCTCCGTCAGTTCGCCGGTTACCGCCTTCAACGATCCGAATTCCCGGGCGGCTACGGGAACTGCCTCCTCCTCTGACAACCCTGATGCTTCCAGCTCTTCTACCCGATCTTCAAAGTGGGTATAGAGTTCACAGAGGACCTCCTTCTCTGAGGTGGGATCCAGCTTCAAATGTGCTCTGGCCTTATCCAGACGCTTCTTCGCTTCAGTTAGCATCACTTAGCTTCCGCTAGGCATGGCTGGCTGTTGGCCGCATAACCATGTCCACTGCTGAGGAAAAGCCCCTCCATTCGGCCACCTTTGCCTCCAGCCACTCCAACCCTTTCTCCGTCGGCCTGTAGTACCTCCTCTTCTTGCCAGAGAGATGTTGTTCCCAGGTGCCTCGAACAAGACCTGTTGCCTCCAACCGGTGCAGCGCTGGATAGAGTGTCCCTTCCCTGAACCTGAAGTAACCGTCGCTTCTCTTGTTCAGTTCCTTGATAATCTGGTACCCATACATCGGTTGGTTCTTCAGCAATGACAGAAGCAAGGTCTCAGTGCTCCCCTTCAGCATCTCACGCCTGTGATCCATAGTCACACCTCTCTTCCAGCAAGCCTCTCAGAGTGGACCTGCTGATGGCCTCGCGACCAACCGGCAAGTCCCAACCCAACAGTTCGAGTGTCGATGATGCACATGCCGACAGCGCGTCAGGACTCCCCGCTTCACCCCTTGAGCCAGAGTCTTCGAACGAAGCACAGATTAGCACAAGAACTGGGCCTGCGGCAAGCATTCGTTTGCCATTCGTTTGCCATTCGTTTCCCATTCGTTTCTCATTCGTTTCAGCATTCGTTTCTCAGCCCTCTGTGTAGAAGGCCAGTCCCAGAGTCCCTCTGCCTGTGGAGTAACCCATTATCGGGCTGAACTCGGTCAGCCATACCTCAACACAGTCAAACTCACCTTGCACACGTTCCTTCAGCCTCTGGCCTTCTTCCACAGCGTCGGCATGATGCACCGCCACATGCACCGGCTTGTCCCCAACAGCTTTGTGCATTGCCTCCAGCAGAAGGTCAACCCCCCGTTCCTTACTCCTGGTCATGCATCTGAGGTGTGCCACCCCGTCCCGCCATGCAAGCACCGGCTTGACGCTCAGCCATGCGCCTATCTGAGAGGCGATCTTGGGGACGCGCCCCGTCCTGTAGGCATGCCGAATCGTTTCCAAAACAAAAACAAGGTCAACCTTCTCCCTCACCTGTTCGGCAGCCCTGAGGGCTTCAACTATGTCACATCCGTCCTTCGACGCACGTGCCCCCGCCAGAACCACAAAACCCTCTGCCCCGGTGCAAGTCTGGGAATCCAACACAACGATATTGGTGTCAACGAGCTCATCCTTCACCTGTTCTTTGGCTGCCAATGCAGCGCTGTGAACCGTGCTTACCTTCGAGGAGAGCGTAATACAGAGGATGCTCACAGCCCTCTTGCTCACCTTGCGGTACGCCTCAACAAAGGCCTCTGGCGGAGGGGCTGATGTGGTGAATCGGTCGGGATCTTTCTCCAGTAGCTGATACGCCTCGGACGGAGTTATGTCAACCCAGTCGCGATACACGCTCCCATTGAAAAAAATGTTCGGCGACACTATCTCAATCCCATACCTGTCTACCATTTCCCTCGGTATGCAGCCTATGCTATCCGTAACGATGCCCACTTTGTCCAAGGTCATTGGAGTCCCTTCAGACCATACATCGTATTACTATGCATTCTGCTACCTATGGTAGTGGCCATGAAGGTGCTTGTCAATACCACGGCGTACCACGGCGTGCGCAGTCCGCAGACGAAGCACTCACTCAAGGCAAAGCGAGTGCCGGGGAGGGCCCCTCAATTACGCAGCCTGCAGGAGTCAAGTGACCCGGTCGGTGACTTCAACCAGGTGATGACTCATATTCCCCAAACCCAGTCTTTCCGAGGCCGTGAGCTGCACCAGGCTGTCCACATTGTGCAGCCTGCCCATCCGGTCGGCCGACCCCGGGGAATCGAGGCTGCCTATGACAGGGGCTTTGTCTATCAAGTCCAGTGAAGCCTTGTCTATGGCCACCGGATCCAGAGAGGCCAGCATGCCTATGTCCGGCACTATGGCTTTGCCTGCCGGAGCAGCACANNGCAAAGAGGCAAGTACTGCAGTAGATGCACTTCTCTGCATCCCGGACAGGCTTCCCTAGCTCCAAGACGAGGGCCTTCGCCGGGCATACCCTGATACAGGCCTCGCATGAGTCGCACTTGGTCTCGTCCAGCAGCGGCGGGTTCACCCTGTGCTGCTCCTTCTTGGCCTCCTTGGTTACACAGCCCATACCCAGATTCTTGACGGCCCCACCAAATCCGGTGATCATGTGGCCCTTCACGTGAGACAAGACCAGCAGGAAATCAGCCTCGCTGATCCTGGTGGCTATCTTGACCTCCCGAAGGTTGCAGCCTTCCAGACGATTCTCCACCGGAACAGGAACGCCGTCATGACCATCACCGTCAGCGATCACTATTGGCGCCCCAACGCTCTCTTCAACGTAGCCATTGAATGCGGCTGTCGAAAGATACTTCTTCTCTGTGGTCCTCCCCCCTGGATAGAGGGCCACAGTGTCAGTGACAAAGGGCTTCCCACCCCGTTTCCTGATCAGGTCCACCAGCTTCCGAACGAAAACCGGCCGGACATAACTTATGTTTCCCAGCTCGCCCATGTGCAGTTTCACGGCCACCGAGCCGCCTTCTGGGATAAGTTCCAGGATTGAGCTTGACATAACAAGCTTGTCCATCCCTCTTAGAACACTCTTGCCCCCTGCGTAGTCGAAAAAGAATACGTCGGACGTCATGTTCCCCCGATTAGCCAAAAGGAACTGCCTCAGTCACTGTCCTCAGCCTCAACAAGGGTCCTGCTGCTCCCATGCCCTTCTGACTTCAGCATACACCTGGCTGATGGGCACACCGTATCTCTTCGCCGCTCTGCTGCAGTCATCGTATTCCGGGGCCATCGATCTTACGCCATTGCTTCTCTCAGCTACCTTCACACGAATCCTGCCGAACTTGGTATTGACGGTCCCCGAAGAGCGAGGCAGAGTCCGCCTCTGCATTTCGGCCACTCTCACCCCCAGAGTGCTGGTCTCACTGAACATAATGCCGAGAAGCCTCTCCGTTTCTCCCCTGCGGGTCACCACCGAGAGCTGAGTCCCCGGGCGGTTCTTCTTCATCTGCACTGGTGTCATAAACACATCAAGCGCTCCAGCCCGCAAGAGGCTATCCATAACGTGATCATACAGCTGCGGATTCATATCATCGACATTTGTCTCCAGCACCATGACTGGCTCCATAGCTGGCCCCACAACATGATCCTTCATTACTGTCTCCATAGCTGGCCCCACAACATGATCCTTCATTACTGGCTCTATGACATAATCCTCATAGTTTTCCTCGTCTGACGTCTGGCCCAAGAAAATGCGCAGCACATTTGGCGCACTGAGGTCCATCCGGCCCGCCCCATAGCCCACCCTTTCCACCTCCAGGACAGGCATAGGACCAAAAAGAGCAGCCATGCCTGTAACCATGGCTGCTCCCGTGGGTGTGGTCAACTCTGCCCGAACATCGGAGCCATAGAC